>CAYRBW010000412.1:0-1500 GCA_964422575.1 uncultured Limnohabitans sp. | reverse complement strand
TCTTTGCCAGATCCATTTCAGCTGTTACTATAGTCATAAAATTCCCAATTCTGCAAAAAAATAGTAATTTAATGAACAAATTTTCCTCTCCATCTTGGCACCCAGTTGCCGCAAACCGCAACCTTGACGAGGCATGGCTCACTTGGAACGGGGAAGACCCTTTCTGTCGTAAACATAGGCATCCCTTATAAGGAGGTGTGCATCATGACGCAATTGGGTACGCGATGGACCGCTTGGCTGGCACTGCCTGCGCTGCTCTTCATGTCCGGCGGGGCTTCGGCCGCTGAGTTTGACGGCGCGCAGCTGTCGGTGATTTGGGGTGTGCCGTTTGCTGGCATTTTGCTGTCCATCGCCTTGATGCCATTGTTGGTGCCGAACTTTTGGCACCACCATTACGGCAAAGTGGCCGCTGCATGGGGTTTGGCGTTCTTGTTGCCTTTTGCCATCGCCTTTGGTCCTGCTGCTGCAGGTGTCAACGTCGTGCACGCACTTTTTGCGGAATACATCCCCTTCATCATCTTGCTCACGGCTTTGTTCACTGTGTCGGGCGGCATTTTCATCCGTGGCAACTTACATGGCAGCCCCGGCCTGAACGCCGCCATCCTGGCCATCGGTGCGGTGCTGGCCAGCTTCATGGGCACCACGGGTGCGTCCATGTTGTTGATCCGCCCCTTGATTCGGGCCAACGACAACCGCAAACATGTGGCCCATGTGGTGGTGTTTTTCATCTTCATCGTCTCCAACGCGGGAGGTTCTTTGACCCCGCTGGGTGATCCGCCCTTGTTTTTGGGCTTCTTGAAGGGCGTTGATTTCTTTTGGACGGTGAAACACATCTTCCCTGAGACGCTGTTCATGCTGGGCAGCTTGCTGGCGATTTTTTATGCCCTTGACAGCTGGTATTACCACCGCCGTGAAGAGCTGTTGCCACAAGATCCCACGCCCGACTCTCGGGGCATCGGCTTTGATGGGGCCATCAACTTTGCCTTGCTGGCTGTGGTGGTGGGGTTGGTGTTGATGAGTGGCTTTTGGAAATCACCGGTTTCTTTCAACATCTACGGCACCGAAGTCAGCTTGCCCGGCGTGCTGCGTGACCTGGGTTTGATGGTGGTGACTTTCCTGTCGCTCAAAATCACACCGCCCCAAGTCCACGCCGACAACCAGTTTGGCTGGGGTCCTATGGCTGAAGTGGCCAAATTGTTTGCTGGCATTTTCCTGACCATCATCCCGGTGATCGCCATGCTCAAGGCAGGTGTCAACGGGCCATTTGGTGCGGTCGTTCAAGCGGTCACCCAGCCCGACGGCAGCCCCGATGTGATGATGTATTTCTGGATCACAGGTCTGCTCAGTTCTTTCCTGGATAACGCGCCCACTTATTTGGTGTTCTTCAATACCGCAGGCGGTGACCCGCAGGTGTTGATGACCGCGTTGGCCCCCACCTTGGCAGCCATTTCGGCCGGCGCTGTTTTTATGGGCGCGAACACCTACATCGGCAACGCGCCC
>CAYRBW010000411.1:0-1508 GCA_964422575.1 uncultured Limnohabitans sp. | reverse complement strand
GGGCGTGGGCCTGCAGTTTCTCAACATCAAGGCCTGGATGCTGGCGCTCGCCATCGTGGCGGGCTGGGTGGCCGGGCGCGAAGACGCCACAGCCCGTACGCTGGTGCTGCTGCCCATCATGGTGGCCTATGGTCTTTTCAGCAACCTGACCTATGCTGTGGCGGGCTCCATGCTTCGGCACTGGCTGGCGCACGGCCGCCGCTTGCGGATGTTCAACCGCTGCATGTCGGTGGCGCTGGTGGCCACCGCTTTGTGGATTTTGAACGGCTTGCGCCAAAGCGCGGGTTGATGTCTGCATGAACAACACCCCTCAACACCGCGAGAGCCTGGGCCTTTGGCTAGGGCTTCTGGGCGTGTTCATTTTTGGACTCACCTTGCCCATGACGCGCCTGGCCACAGGCACGGTGGACGCACCGCAAATGTCGCCCTGGTTTGTGACTTGGGCGCGGGCCGCCTTGGCGGGCGCACTGTCGGCCATTTACCTGTTGGCCGTGCGGGCCCCATGGCCCACAGCTGACCAGCGTGGACCCTTGTTTTTGTCGCTGACGGGCAATGTGATCGGTTACCCCTTGCTGTTGGGCTGGGCGCTGCGCCATGTCACGGCAAGCCACGCGGCCGTGATCACATCTTTGCTGCCACTGGCCACGGCAGCGGCAGCCGCTTGGCTCATGCACCAACGCGCCCGCCTCGGGTTCTGGGTGTTTGCCGCTCTGGGCAGCGCCTTGGTCGCGGTCTACAGCCTGCTGCGTGCAGCACAAATGGGGCACGGCTTTGGACTGACCTGGGCCGACACCCTGCTCGTGGGTGCGGTGGTGGCCGCATCGCTGGGTTATGTGGCCGGAGCCAAAGTCACAGCCAGCTTGGGCGCGGAAAGGGTCATCAGCTGGGTGTGTGTCATGGCCCTGCCCGTCACGCTGCCCGGGGCCTGGCTCACCTGGCCAGAACACCCCATCGCACCGATATCTTGGCTGGCCCTGCTGTATGTGGGCGTGTTTTCCATGTGGGCGGGTTTTTTTGCCTGGTTTCGCGGCCTGTCGCTGGGCGGCCCGCTGAGGGTGAGCCAGCTACAGTTGCTGCAACCTTTCATCACCATGCTGGCAGCCCTGCCTTTGCTGGGAGAATCGCTGGATGCCATGACCTTGGGTTTTGCCCTGCTGGTCGTGGCCACCGTTTTCATGGGGCGGCGCATGACCACCCCACCAAAAACAAACTGAATGATCCAACTGAACAAAAAATTGAGGAGCAAAACATGAACTGGAACCTGGCCCAACGCGCCGAAAAAATGAACCCCTCGGTGATCCGCGAGATCCTCAAGGTGACCGAGAAGCCCGGCATCATCTCGCTGGCCGGCGGGCTGCCGGCGCCGGAGAGCTTTCCGGTGCAGGCCATGCGCGAGGCCTGCGAGCGCGTGCTGGCCGACACGCCGCACGAGGCGCTGCAGTACGCCGCCAGCGAAGGCTTCGGTCCGCTGCGCGACTGGGTGGCGGCGCAGCTCGGCGCGCAGGGCC
>CAYRBW010000410.1:0-1508 GCA_964422575.1 uncultured Limnohabitans sp. | reverse complement strand
TGTCGAGCAACAAACGTGAGCTGTCCACGTTGGAGCGCAGGCCCAAGTCAAAGTCGAGTTCGCATTCACCCGAGACGGCCGACGCGAGGTGGAACACACCATCGAACCCGCTCTTGAACAAATCGCCTTGCCCCAGCATGGGGCCTGCATGGCCCTTGACGCGCGGGTCGGCCAGCAGGTCGGCGGGAGCAGGAAACAGGTCGGCAATCACCAGTTCGGTCACGGTCTGGCTGTTGAGTTGGCCACGCTCCAAAATCTCGCGGGCCAGTCGTGCGCCCAAAAATCCGGCACCGCCGGTGATCAAAATGCGCATGGTTTTTCCTTGCAAATCAATGGTTGTCTTTGGGTACGGCCGCGCCGCGCTGGCCCACCAGAAAGTCCATGTCGGCGCCTTCGTCGGCTTGCAGCACATGGTCGATGTAGAGCTTCCAGTAGCCCGAGTTCATGGCCGGTGCTGGCTTTTCCCAAAAGGACAAGCGTTTGGCCAGCTCTTCGTCACTGATGAGCAGTTGCAGTTTGCGTTCGGGCACGTTCAGTTCGATCATGTCGCCGTTTTGCACCACAGCCAGCGGTCCACCCGCTGCGGCTTCGGGTGTGGTGTGCAGCACCACGGTGCCATAGGCCGTGCCGCTCATGCGGGCATCCGAGATGCGCACCATGTCGGTGATGCCTTTGCGCAGCACCTTGGGCGGCAGCGGCATGTTGCCCACTTCGGCCATGCCGGGGTAGCCCTTTGGACCGCAGTTTTTAAGCACCAAAATGCAGTTTTCGTCGACATCCAAGCTCTCGTCGTCGATGCGTTTATGAAAGTCATGGCTGTCTTCAAACACCACGGCGCGCCCGGTATGCACCATCAGCGCTGGGCTGGCCGCGCTGGGCTTGATGACCGCGCCACGCGGGGCCAGGTTGCCGCGCAAGATGGCGATACCGGCTTTTTCCTTGAACGGGGTGTCGAAGGTCTTGATGACACGCGGGTCGTAGTTGACAGCGCTGGCGATGTTCTCGCTCACCGTCTTGCCGCTAACCGTGACGATGTCTTTGTGCAGCAAGTGCTCGATTTCCTTCATGACCACTGGCAGGCCGCCTGCGTAGCAGAAGTCTTCCATCAGGTGCTCGCCCGAGGGCTGCAGGTTCAAGAGGCATGGCAGTTCGCTGCCCAAACGCTCGAAGTCGTCCACGGTGAGTTTGAGGCCAAGGCGTCCCGCAATCGCGATCAGGTGAATCACCGCGTTGGTCGATCCACCAATCGCGGCCAGCGTTCGGATGGCGTTTTCAAAGGCTTCGCGTGTGAGCACTTGGCTGATGGTCTGATCGGTGTGCACCATCTCGACGATGCGGCGACCGGCTTCACGTGCCAGCACATTGCGACGGCCGTCTACCGCCGGGTAAGCGGCATTGCCCGGCAAACCAATGCCCAAGGCTTCGACCATGCTGGCCATGGTGCTGGCGGTGCCCATGGTCATGCAGTGGCCGTGGCTGCGGTGCATGCAGCTTTCGGCTTCAAAGAA
>CAYRBW010000409.1:0-1512 GCA_964422575.1 uncultured Limnohabitans sp. | reverse complement strand
GCACATATCGTAGATGGTGAGTAGCGCCACTTGAACAGCGCATAGCGCCTCCATCTCAACGCCGGTCACCCCAACGGTTTCCACCGTTGCCGTGCATTGCCATGCGGTGCTAGCGATGGCGGTGAAATCAACATTGACTCGCGTCAGCGCCAGCGGATGGCACAGCGGAACGAGCTCGCTGGTTTTCTTGGCGGCCATGATGCCGGCAATGCGAGCAATACCCAGCACATCGCCTTTTTTGGCATTGCCTTGAGCAATCAAATCAAACGTGGCGCGTTGCATCTCGATACGCCCCGAGGCCGTGGCCACGCGGTGCGTAGGCGTTTTAGCGGCAACGTCCACCATGTGCGCCTCCCCTGCTGCGTTGAAGTGGGTCAGTGGCGAAGTGGGGGGAGAGGTTGGTTTTGGTGTTGTCATGCCAAGGATGATAAACCGCCGCTTACAGACGAATCAAATAATCAAACGCTGACAAAGCCGCCTTCGCACCCTCGCCCGCCGCGATGATGATTTGTTTGTAGGGCACGGTCGTGCAGTCGCCCGCCGCAAACACACCGGGGACATTGGTATGGCCTTTGGCATCGACCATGATTTCGCCAAATTTGGAGAGCTCAATCGTGCCCTTCAGAAACTCGGTATTCGGCACCAAGCCGATTTGCACAAACACACCTTCGAGTTCGATGTGATGAACGGTTTCAGTGGCACGGTCTTTGTAATGGAGGCCATTGACCTTGCTGCCGTCACCCGTAATTTCTGTGGTTTGCGAGTTGACGTGAATGGCTACATTGGGCAAGCTTTTGAGCTTGTTGACAAGCACCGCATCGGCTTTCAAGGCATCTGCAAATTCCACCAAGGTGACGTGTTCCACGACACCTGCCAAATCAATGGCCGCTTCTACACCTGAGTTGCCACCACCAATCACCGCTACGCGCTTGCCCTTGAACAAGGGGCCGTCGCAGTGCGGGCAGTAGGCCACGCCTTTGTTTTTGTACTCGGTTTCGCCGGGTACGTTCACATTGCGCCAACGTGCGCCGGTGGACAAGATGACGCTTTTGGCTTTGAGCACGCCGCCGTTTTCTAAGTGCACTTCGGTCATGCCACCTGCTTGGGCCGCAGGCACGATTTGGCTGGCGCGTTGCAGGTTCATGATGTCCACGTTGTAGTGGCGCACTTGGGCTTCGAGTTCAGCGGCGAATTTGGGGCCGTTGGTCTCTAACACCGAGATGTAGTTTTCAATCGACATGGTGTCGTTGACTTGACCACCAAAGCGCTCCGCCGCCACGCCTACGCGAATGCCTTTGCGTGCGGCATACACCGCCGCTGCCGCACCTGCGGGGCCGCCGCCGACGATGAGCACGTCAAACGGGTCTTTCTCGTTCATCTTGACGGCATCGCGTGCGGCGGCTCCTGTGTCGAGCTTGGCCACGATCTCTTCCACGCTCATGCGACCTGAACCAAACACTTGGCCGATCAAGAACACCATGGGCACGGCCATGAGTTGGCGCTCCTCCACTT
>CAYRBW010000408.1:0-1514 GCA_964422575.1 uncultured Limnohabitans sp. | reverse complement strand
CCAATTTGACCAAGGCCATGGGTGCATTGTCACCCACGCGGAAACCCATTTTCAGGATGCGTGTGTAACCACCAGGACGCTTGGCAAAACGAGGGCCCAGATCGGCAAACAATTTAACGACGCTGTCACGGTCGCGCAGTCGGTTGAATGCCAAGCGCTTGTTGGACAAACTGTCTTCTTTGGCCAAAGTGATCATCGGCTCAATGACGCGACGCAGCTCTTTGGCTTTAGGGAGTGTTGTTTTGATGACTTCGTGCTCGATGAGCGAATTCATCATGTTGCGCAACATCGCGAGACGATGCTCGCTGGTGCGGTTCAATTTGCGGAGGCCGTGTCCGTGACGCATGGTGCTTACCTTTCTTTATTAAACAGACAGCCGTATCAGGTACTGCCCGTGCACACCCCGGAGATTTCCGAGAACTTCAAATTATCGCTTTTCCAGACCCGCTGGTGGCCAAGCTTCGAGCTTCATGCCCAAAGTCAGACCGCGGGAAGCCAGAACTTCCTTGATTTCGTTGAGTGACTTGCGACCCAAGTTAGGGGTCTTGAGCAACTCGTTCTCAGTACGTTGGATCAGGTCACCGATGTAGTAAATGTTTTCTGCTTTGAGGCAGTTGGCCGAACGAACGGTGAGTTCGAGCTCGTCCACAGGACGCAACAAGATCGGGTCGAAACTGCCGGCACCACCGCGTTGCGCAGGCTCATTGAAAGCAGACAACTCGCTGCCTTCCAGCTGTGCGAACACGGCCAGCTGTTCAACCAAGATCTTGGCGGAAGAGCGCACTGCATCTTCAGCACTGATCGCACCATTGGTTTCGATTTCGATGACCAACTTGTCCAGATCTGTACGCTGCTCAACACGCGCACTTTCCACGGTATAGCTCACGCGCTTGACCGGTGAGAAAGAAGCATCGAGAACGATGCGCCCCAAGGCCTTGGTCGGTTCGTCGGCAAAACGACGCATGCTACCAGGGACATAGCCACGGCCTTTTTCAATCTTGATCTGCATGTCCAACTTGCCACCGTGTGACAAATTGGCAATGACATGCTCAGGATTGATGATTTCAACATCGTGAGGCGTCTGGATGTCAGCTGCGGTCACAGCGCCTTCACCGTCTTTGCGCAAGCTCAGAGTCACTTCGTCACGGTTGTGCAGTTTGAAAACCACACCTTTGAGGTTCAACAGGATGTTGACCACATCTTCTTGAACGCCGTCAATGGAAGAATATTCGTGCACAACACCTGCGATGGTGACTTCAGTGGCGGAGTAACCGACCATGGAAGACAACAAAACGCGACGCAGCGCGTTGCCGAGTGTGTGACCATAGCCACGCTCGAATGGTTCCAACGTGACTTTTGCACGGTTGGCGGCCAATTGCTCGACTTGGATGGCTTTGGGTTTCAACAGATTGGTTTGCATTCAGACTTCCTCTCAATACCCCCGGTTCGTTACACCGGTAAGGCTGATGAAGCACCCGGAGCGGCCTTGCAAGACCACCCGGGAACGATTGAAA
>CAYRBW010000407.1:0-1515 GCA_964422575.1 uncultured Limnohabitans sp. | reverse complement strand
GCCCTGCACTTCCACAAAATTACCGGCACCGGTCATGACCACGTTCATGTCGGTGTCGCAAGCCGAGTCTTCGGGGTAATCGAGGTCCAACAAGGCGGTTCCATTTTTCAGACCCACTGAAATGGCGGCAACGCGGTCCAGAATCGGTGATTCAGTCAGTTTGCCAGTCGCCATCAACCAGTTCACTGCGTCTTGCGCGGCCACAAAAGCGCCCGTAATGCTGGCCGTGCGAGTGCCACCATCGGCTTGTAGCACATCACAGTCGAGGTGAATCGTGCGCTCGCCCAGTTTTTTCAGATCGAACACGGCGCGCAGCGAGCGGCCAATCAGGCGCTGGATCTCTTGCGTGCGGCCGCTTTGCTTGCCGCGTGCAGCTTCACGGTCGCCCCGGGTGTGGGTGGATCGGGGCAGCATGCCGTATTCGGCGGTGACCCAGCCCTCGCCACTGCCTTTTTTGTGGCCCGGCACTTTTTCTTCGACCGAAGCGGTGCATAACACACGGGTTTGACCAAACTCGATCAGGACCGAGCCTTCGGCGTGCACGGTGTAACCCCGGGTGATGCGAACAGCGCGCAAAGCATCGGCAGAACGGCCGGATCGGACATAAGAAACAGTCGAAGTGTTCATGACGTATAAAAGTGCGTTGGATGTGTGTCGGCGATTGGGTCAGGCAGAGAGTTTGCGATAATCCACGGTTTGGTGTTCGCACGTGTTGCGCCCCATTTGCAGCGTTTGAGCCGCTTCTTGCCCCATGAAGGAGCGCTGCGCTGTCCCAAGGAATTTGACCGATGCCAGTTTACAGTATGACCGGGTACGCCAGCGTGCAACACAGCCCGCGGCCCAACGACGGCGCGGCACCAGCCAACGCAAGCCCTACAGCGCGCTTGGGCCTGGAAATCCGCTCAGTCAACAGCCGCTTTCTGGACCTGAGTTTTCGCCTGCCCGAAGAGCTGCGCCAGCTCGAACCCGGCCTGCGTGAGCTGATCACACGCCAGATCAAACGCGGCAAAGTCGAAGTGCGCGCCAGCCAGGACGCTGGTGACGGCGCTGCCCTGCAAGCCCCCAACCACCAAGCCCTGCAAAAAATCGCAGCCCTGCAAGCCAAAATTCAAGACCAGTTGCCCGATGCCCGCCCATTGAGCGTGGCCGATGTCCTGCGCATGACCGCTGGCAGCTCAGGTCAAGCTGCACCCGACGAAACCGCCTGGATGCAACTGGCCACCCAAGCGGTGGACGCGCTGCGTGAAGCCCGCGCCCGCGAAGGTGCCCGACTGACCGAAATGCTGCAAGGCCACATTGGCCAGCTGCGCAGCCTGGCTGACTTGGCCGTGCCACTGGTGCCACAACTGGTTGAGCAGCAGCGCCAGCGCTTTTTGGAGCGCTGGAAAGATGCCATGGCCTTGGCCGACGGCTTGCCGTCGGGACCCATGAAATCGCGCCAGTTCTGGTCGTTGATCGCGTATGGCCGGCCGCCGCACGGCAGGAACAGATCGGCGGCGACGGTGTTGTGCAGGC
>CAYRBW010000406.1:0-1515 GCA_964422575.1 uncultured Limnohabitans sp. | reverse complement strand
GTGCTCGGTGGCAATGCCGCGCGTCTCGCAATACAGCTTCACAAAATACGCCGCACACAAAGCCGATGAGGCCAAAAAATAATCAAACGGCCCCGGCGCCGAGCCATCGCCCTTGTAACGGATGGGCTGATCGGCCAGCACGGTGAAGTCGTCAAACTTGGCCTCCAGGCGCAGTTTGTCGAGAAAGTTGACTTTGATTTCCATGCGGTGGTTCCGGGCAATTGAGGCGTCCCAGCGGCCGACCATGTGTCGATCAGCAGCTGGGAAGGTGAACGAAGGGGGATAGTTTGCCTGAACGGGGCACGTCAGCGGCTCGGGCTGACTTTCAGAAATCCTAGCTCAACCCAAGCACCCACTGCTGGGGCTGCGTTACAGCAACGCATCCAAGCCCTTGCGATCCAGCAAGTTCAGCAGCTTGAGCGAAGGCCCGCTCCCTCTGCCTTCAACTACAAGGACAAGCACCGCGCGTCATTGCTTTGAGTTTTCACATCATGCCGCCAATCGAATCGCTTCTGGCGAGCGCATGGCGATGCGCAACAAGGTTTTGGCGGCCCCCGAAGGCTCACGTCGGCCTTGCTCCCACTCTTGAAGTGTTCGGACCGAGACGCCCAGCAATTGCGCAAAGGCAGACTGGGAGACACCCACCTTCATCCTGGCCTCGGTGGCAGCGGTCAACACCACTTTTATTACGCGGCCTTCGCCGCGCTTGGCTTGTTTGACCGATTCGAGCAAGTCTCTTTCAAAATCGGTCATGCCTGCACCTAGGGCTACTTTGCTTTTGGCCATGATTTCAATCCTCCAATAATTGCGCCAGCTGACGCAAAAAAGCCGACGACAAGTTGTCGTGTTCGGCCTTGGCGTACACGATCAACAAAACCAACTCCCCTTGCTCGGTGCGCAGCATGTAGATTACTCGCACCCCACCTCGCTTGCCCATGCCCGATCTTGACCAGCGTACCTTGCGCAACCCTCCCGTTGAAGGGATCACATCGCCCGCATCAGGATGCTCTGCCAGCCAGATGATGAAGGCTTCTCGCTCAGCATCGTCCCAAACCCTGGCGGCATAGCGCAGGAAAATCGGGGTCTCAATGACAGTGAGCATGCCTCATTTTATACGTCAATGACGTACAAACCAAGCCCTTCAATGATTCAATTGCCCCCAAGCCTTCTCCAGCCGCTTGATGCTCACCGGCTGCGGGGTGCGCAACTCTTGCGCGAAGAAGCTCACGCGCAGTTCTTCCAGTAGCCAGCGGAACTCCAGCATGCGGGCGTCTTGGGCGCCTTTGCGCTCGGCCACCAGACGCCAGTAGCGTTGTTCCTGGGGTTTCAGCTCCATCAGGCGTTGGGCGTCGCGGGCGGGGTCGGCGCGGACTTTGTCCAGGCGCAGGGTGATGGCCTTGAGGTAGCGGGCGTAATGCTGCAACTGCGGCCACGGGGTGGCGGCCATGAAGTTTTTGGGCATCAGGCGTTGCAGTTGCGCGGTGCAGTCGACCGTCGCATCGGGGGCGTTTTTGG
>CAYRBW010000405.1:364-1527 GCA_964422575.1 uncultured Limnohabitans sp. | reverse complement strand
GGAGAGCGGTGGTGAGCGGGTCTACAGGGTCTCACCCTCTAGCTCGCTCCCCACAGCATCATCTAAAACCGACTGACCTTGCGGCGAAAGATCCGCAAACGCTGAGCCATCCGATTCACGGGTGGCTTTCTGTCCTGTGAAGTCCTCCCAACGCTTGACGATCACGTCCACGTACTTGGGGTCCATCTCCATGAGGCGCGCCTGGCGATTGGTTTTCTCGCAAGCAATAAGCGTCGTGCCAGAGCCACCAAACAAGTCGATCACGATGTCGCGCGTCTTGGATGAGTTCTTAATGGCACGCTCGACCAACTCCACCGGCTTCATCGTCGGGTGCAGGTCGTTCACGCGAGGCTTGTTGTAATTCCAAATGTCTGACTGGTCGCGGTCGCCGCACCAGAAGTGTTTAGCGCCGTCTTTCCAACCATAAAGGATTGGCTCGTACTGGCGCTGGTAGTCGGCGCGTCCAAGCGTGAAAGTGTTCTTAGCCCAGATCACAAATGTCGACCACTTGCCACCCGCATCAAGCCAGGCCTTTTGCAGTGTGTGCAACTCGGATGAGCTCATGCACACGTAGCAGGCACCTTTGGTGACCACCAACAAATTAACGCAAGCGTCGTAGAGGAACTTGTAGAAGCCGTCCCCAAGCGCATCGTTCATGATGCGGCGGTCCTTGCCGCGCATCTTGTCTTTAGCGTTGTTGCCGTAGTCCACGTTGTAGGGTGGATCAGTGAACGCCATGTCGGCGAGTTGACCGTTCATAAGGCGCTCCACATCGGATAGAACTGTGGAGTCACCGCACAGCAAACGGTGCTGACCCAGGACCCACACATCGCCTGTTTTGGAGACAGGGTCAGCTGGCACATCGGGTACTGCATCGTCTTCGGTCAGACCCGTGGTGTCGCCGTCGCCATTGAGCAAACGCTCGAGTTCCTCGTCACCAAAGCCCATCAGATCCAGATTGAAGTCGGCCTCATCGAGTTCGGCAATCTCAAGCTTGAGCAACTCTTCGTCCCAGCCAGCGTTGGCAGCGATGCGGTTGTCGGCCAGCACCAGAGCGCGCCTTTGCGTTGCACTCAGGTGGTCCAAAACAATCACGTGAACCGATTCCAAACCGAGGTGCTGGGCTGCAGCCAGGCGTCCATGCCCTGCGACGATCACGCCAT
>CAYRBW010000405.1:0-354 GCA_964422575.1 uncultured Limnohabitans sp. | reverse complement strand
AAAGCCGAACTCCTTGATGGAGGCGGCAATCTGACCGACCTGGGCCTCAGAGTGGGTGCGCGCATTGCGGGCATAGGGCAACAGTTTGGCCGTTGGCCACTGCTCGACTTTACTGATTAACCAATTTTGAGTCATCATGTTGTACAATGTTCCTGTCCAATTAGAGAAAGCCCACCATGACCATTGAAACCACTTACAGCCAGGCCAGGGAGCAGTTGAAGTCGCTCATGGATCGCGCCGTCGACGACCGGGAGGTCATCGTGGTGCGCCGTCGCACCGGGGGCGATGTGGCCATGATTGCTGCCGATGAACTCGAGAGCCTGGTGGAGACTGCGCACCTGCTGCGCTCTGAGA
>CAYRBW010000404.1:0-1533 GCA_964422575.1 uncultured Limnohabitans sp. | reverse complement strand
AAGTAAATCATTAACTTACGATGTCCTGATGTGAAAACGTTGGGACACTACTGACATTACACAAAGATCAAGAATCGCAAAAGTGGCGACTTGAGAAAGAGGGGGCCGATCGAGCTATCAAGACATTCACAACCAAAGATGCCGCCCTCCAAGGACTGCCTGACGCGGTTGGTAAGTCTGGTGGCTCTGTTCGCATCCGGAAGGTGGACAACACGATTCAGGAAGAGCGAACGTATCCTCGTTCACAGGATCCAAAGAAGTCTCGCGGATAGCGTGAATTTAGTGACCTGTCTGAGCCTTCATCCGGCGCTGGACTTCGATCATGAATTCAGATGGTGACACATCAAGCGCATCGCATAGCTTGAATAGCAACATCTGTGAAAGCCCTCACTGGTTCTACCGAAGAAGAGCAGTTCCACTGATCGACTTCTCAAGAGGCTAAAGGCGAGGGCGGCTAAAATCTGTCTTCAGCGTTTAGACACTTCTTTCAAGCGCGGCCTTTGCCGCGCTTTTTTACTTGTACACACATGGTTCAGATCACTCTTCCCGACGGTTCATTGCGCGAGTTTCCAGGCCCGGTCACGGTGGCCGAGGTGGCCGCTTCGATTGGCGCAGGCTTGGCCAAGGCTGCTTTGGGTGGCAAGGTTAACGGACAATTGGTTGACACCAGTTTCAGCATGATGGGCAATTCGCAACTGGCCATCGTCACCGCTAAGGACCCTGAAGGGCTGGAATTGATCCGCCACTCGACGGCTCACCTGTTGGCGTACGCCGTGAAAGCCTTGTTCCCCGAGGCGCAGGTGACGATTGGGCCTGTGATCGAAAACGGGTTTTATTACGACTTTTCATACAGCCGCCCGTTCACGCCCGAAGATTTGGTAGCCATTGAAAAGCGCATGACCGAGTTGGCTGCGAAAGACGAACCCTTGCTGCGCCGTGTGCTGCCTCGCGACGAAGCGGTTGCGTATTTCAAATCCATCGGTGAGAACTACAAGGCCGAGATCATCGGCAGCATTCCGACCGACCAAGAGGTCAGCTTGTACCGCGAAGGTGATTTTGAAGACCTCTGTCGTGGCCCACACGTGCCCAGTACAGGCAAACTCAAGCACTTCAAACTCATGAAGGTGGCCGGTGCCTATTGGCGCGGTGACAGCAAAAACGAGATGCTGCAACGCGTGTATGGCACGGCCTGGGCCAGCAAAGAAGACTTGCAACAGTACCTCGTGCGCCTCGAAGAGGCTGAAAAGCGTGACCACCGCAAACTCGGGCGCGAGCTGGATTTGTTCCACATTGACGAACATGCACCCGGTCTGGTGTTCTGGCACCCCAAGGGTTGGACCGTTTGGCAGACCATTGAGCAGTACATGCGCCAGGTCTACCGCGACAATGGTTATCACGAGGTCAAAGGCCCGCAGATCATTGACAAGAGTCTGTGGGAAAAAACCGGTCACTGGGACAAGTACCGCGACAACATGTTCACGACCGAATCGGAAAAACGTGATTACGCGCTGAAGCCGATGAACTGCCCTGGTC
>CAYRBW010000403.1:0-1535 GCA_964422575.1 uncultured Limnohabitans sp. | reverse complement strand
TTCTACGACGAATACAACGCGGTGCTGGACATGGACGCCGACTACTACTTGGAAACCATCCAGACCGTGTTCCAGGACTTCAAACTGGTCAACGGCACTTGGGACGTCAAGGGTGTGGACGGCAAAGTCGAGCGTGTTCGCCCACAGGACATTAAAGGCACCGCCTTGATGACCGTGGAAGGCGAGCTGGACGACATCTCGGGCTCGGGCCAGACCCGTGCTGCGCAAGACATGTGCACCGGCGTAGCTGCCAGCGACCGTCTGCACCTGGAAGTACCCGGTGCTGGTCACTATGGCATCTTCAGCGGCAGCCGCTGGCGCAATGTGGTGTATCCGCAAGTGGTCAAATTCATCTTGAGCCACACAAAAACGGTGGCCAAAACGACACCAGCAGCCCCCAAAGCAGTGCCTACAGCTGTCAAGCCCGTGCAGGCCAAGTCCGCCAGCGCCAAACCCGTGGTCAAACCCGTGGTCAAAGCACCTCCTGCCAAAGTGGAAGTGGCCAAACCAGTCGCCCCTCAAGCCACAGCCAAGGCACCGGCCAAGGCAGCCACCAACGGCAAGGCCAAAGTCCTGGCCAAGCCTGCGGCCAAAGCCAGCACTCCTGCCGTCAAGACTCGCTGGGTTGAGCCCAAGAAAAAAGTCTGAGGCCCATGCCAGCTTTCCAAGAAACGGCGCCTGAGATCCAGGCGCTTTTTCAATGCCTGAACGATGCGCTGCCGCAAACGCAGTGCACGCGCTGTGGCTACCCAGACTGTGCCAGTTACGCCTTGGCCATGGCGCAGGGACAGGCCGCGATCAACCAATGTCCACCCGGTGGCCAAACGGGCATTGAGCGGCTGGCGCAACTGACTGGTCAGCCGGTTTTGTCACTGAACCCCGAGCATGGTCAAGAAGGCCCCCGCCAGATAGCCGTGATCGACGAAGCCTGGTGCATCGGCTGCACGCTGTGTATCAAGGCCTGCCCGACCGACGCGATCCTGGGGGCCAACAAACTGATGCACACCGTGATCGAACCTTGGTGCACGGGCTGCGAGCTGTGCATCCCCGTGTGTCCGGTCGATTGCATCCAACTGGACAACGTGACGGGCAAAAAAACCGGCTGGGACGCTTGGTCAGCTAATCAGGCGGAAACAGCACGCCAGCGCTATGCATCGCGCCGGCAACGACTGGAAAGAGAAGAGGCTGAGCACCAAAAGCAAATGCAGGCCAAAGCCGAGCACAAACTGGCCGATTTAGCAGCGCACACCAAGGGCACCGAAAACGCACCCGAAGTGGCCCGCAAACGCGCCACCATCGAAGCAGCATTGGCCAAAGCAAAAGCCCGCCAGACTGGCGTCTGACGGGCTTTTGAAGAACCTTGTCGGGGCTGAGTCCTCCGACGGGATTGGGTAAATCGGCCCCACAGGCCCGGCTCAACTCAATGCGCGTTGGCCGCCAAAGCCGCAAACGCCTTGACCACTTCAGCCGGCGCTTGCACCAACTCAATCAACACACCCTCGCCACCAATCGGGAACTCGTCGTTCGCCTTGGGG
>CAYRBW010000402.1:0-1538 GCA_964422575.1 uncultured Limnohabitans sp. | reverse complement strand
CTCTCCGGTCACGTCGTAACGCATTTCGACGTGACCGGAGAGTGGGAAGTCTTTGCGGAACGGATGACCAATGAAACCGTAGTCGGTCAGAATGCGGCGCAGATCGTTGTGGCCCTCAAACACAATGCCGTACAAATCGAACGCTTCGCGCTCGTACCAGTTGGCGGAGTTCCACAGGTCGTTGACCGAATCCACCAAGGGCAGATCGTCGTCAGGGCACAGTACTTTCACGCGCACACGTTGATTCAGGCTGACCGACAACAAGTGCACGGTCACACCAAAACGGGGACCATCGGTACCCACTTCCCGATAAGCGGAATAGTCCACACCCGCCAAGTCGATCAGTTGTTCAAATTGGCAGCCTGCAGCATCGCGCAGGGTTTGCATGACGTTTTTGTATTGAACGGTGCCAACGTGCACTGTCACTTCACCCAAGGCGATGGTGATGGAACTCACGCGGTCACCTAAGGCAACCGCTAAGGTGTCTTGCAGGTCTTCGGGGCGAATGGCGAAATCGGTCATCGTCATCTTTCCCTCAAGCGCGCGCAATGGTGTGGGTGCGGCGAATCTTCTGCTGCAACTGGATGATGCCGTAGATCAGTGCTTCGGCTGTGGGCGGGCAACCCGGCACGTACACATCCACCGGCACGATGCGGTCGCAACCGCGCACCACGGAATAGCTGTAGTGGTAGTAACCACCGCCATTGGCACAAGATCCCATGGAAATCACCCAACGGGGTTCTGACATCTGGTCATACACCTTGCGCAAGGCCGGGGCCATCTTGTTGCACAAGGTGCCAGCCACGATCATCAAGTCGGCCTGGCGGGGGCTGGCACGGAACACTTCCGCACCGAAACGGGCCAAGTCATAACGCGCCGTAGCGGAGTGCATCATTTCGACCGCGCAGCAGGCCAGACCGAAGGTCATAGGCCAGAGCGAGCCGGTTTTGGCCCAATTCACCACCGAGTCATAACTCGTGGTAATAAAGCCCTCTTTCATCACGCCTTCAATCATTTTTAATCCTCAAGCAGGCTGAATGCTGTTGTCAGTGCGAACGGTCATTCCCAGTCCAGGGCACCTTTTTTCCACTCGTAGACAAAGCCCACGACCAGAATGGCCAGAAAAATCACCACGGCCACAAAGCCGGCCATTCCCACCTCTTTGAGCGCAATGGCCCAAGGAAACAGGAAGGCAATTTCCAAATCGAACAAGATGAACAAGATGGCCACCAGGTAGTAGCGCACATCGAACTTCATGCGAGCGTCTTCAAAGGCTTCGAAGCCGCATTCGTAGGGGGAGTTTTTTTCCGCATCAGGTTTGTTGGGGCCAAGGATGTAGCCCAAAACCTGGGGAATGATGCCGACAGCGATGCCGACCAAAATGAACAAGAGAATGGGGAGGTATTGTTCGAGGTTCATTTGGAGACTGTCGGTTTTACCGAATGACCGGTTCAGGCCTTGAGCCCGAACCGTTCTGATTGTCTGGTGCCGTCGGCGAGACTCGAACTCGCACAGCTTTCGCCACTACCCCCTCAAGA
>CAYRBW010000401.1:0-1547 GCA_964422575.1 uncultured Limnohabitans sp. | reverse complement strand
CCAAGGATGTCATGGCCGACCCGGCCAAGGCCATTGAATCGGTCAAAGCCCGCGACGGCATCATCAACGTGGCGCTGGAAACGCGCCGCTTGCAACTGGCCATCGACACCGTGATCAACAGCCCATCGGCCCGCGCCGAAGGTTTTGGCCAGATCAACGGCCCCCGCATGACGTTGATGGCCTCGCAAGTGTCCGACGCCTTCAACACCAAGACCCGCGTGAAAGCCGAAGACATCTGGAACGGTACTTTCTTGCCCACGGCCAAAGAACTGGACATCCTGCCCAAAGGCAAGAAGTAAAGCACCATGGCCCTGACCTGCTGGGAGCAGGTCAGACCTGAGTGCTGCATGGCCCTGCAGCCTCGAACCCACTGACACGCCAGTCGAGCCAGTGGGTTTTTCTCAGGTCACCCCTGTATACACTCTCGAACACCATTTCAAAGTTCTCACCATGACCCAAGACGCATTCGTCGAATTTCAGAATGTCTGGCTGGCCTACAACGAGGAGTTGGTGGCGCAAAACCACTTTGCCGTGGAAGACATCAACCTGCAGGTCAAGCAAGGCGAGTTCATCGCCATCGTCGGGCCTTCGGGCTGCGGCAAATCGACCTTCATGAAGCTGACCACCGGCCTCAAGATGCCCAGCAAGGGCAGCATTTGGGTCGATGGTCAACCCGTCACCGGGCCACTCAAAATCAGCGGCATGGCGTTTCAGGCCTCGTCGCTCTTGCCTTGGCGCACCACGCTCGACAACGTGCTGCTGCCGCTGGAAATCGTGGAACCCTACCGGTCCAACTTCAAGCAGAAAAAAGCCGAGTATGTGGAGCGCGCCCGCAAGCTGCTGAACACCGTGGGCTTGGGCGGTTACGAAGACAAATTCCCGTGGCAACTCTCGGGCGGTATGCAGCAACGCGCCAGCATCTGCCGAGCCTTGATTCACGAACCCAAAATGCTGCTGCTCGACGAGCCCTTTGGCGCACTCGACGCTTTCACGCGGGAAGAACTCTGGTGCATCTTGCGCGACCTGTGGACCGAGCAAAAGTTCAACGTGATTTTGGTCACACACGATCTGCGCGAATCGGTGTTCCTGGCCGACACGGTCTATGTGATGAGCAAGAGCCCCGGCCGCTTTGTGGTCAAGCGCGAGATCGACTTGCCGCGCCCGCGTGATCTGGAGATCACCTACACCCCCGAATTCACCAACATCGTGCACGAGCTGCGCGGCCACATCGGTGCCATGCGCAAGACCGGTGCGGCGATCAACCAATGAGCGGGAACACGATCATGAAACAAAGAAACCTCGAACGCTGGGCCCCCTGGGCCTTGTTGGTGCTGAGCATCCTAATCTGGGAAGTGCTGTGCCGCGCTTTCAACGTGTCGGAATTCGTTTTTCCAAGCCCTTCGCGCATTGCGCAGCAAACCATCGAATACCGCGACGTGATCGCAGGTCACGCCTGGCGCACCTTCTGGGTGACCATGGTTGGCTTTGGCATCGCCATCGTGGTGGGTGTGTTGCTCGGCTTTGTCATCGGCAGCTCGCGCCTGGCC
>CAYRBW010000400.1:0-1572 GCA_964422575.1 uncultured Limnohabitans sp. | reverse complement strand
GGCGTCGACGCCGCCGGCGGCGCGGCCGTCGGCCAGCGCGCGCGCGAGCTTGCCGGCGTCGCGGCGGTTCTGCTGGCCGCAACCGATGCCGAACGCCTGGCGGTCCTTCACCAGCACGATCGAGTTGGACGTGACCTTGGCGACCACCTGCCAGGCCAGCTCGAGGTCGAGCCACTGCTCCTCGGTCGGCGCCACCTTGGTGACGACCTGCCACTGCGCCCGGTCGATGGTGACGACGTCGGGGGTCTGCACCAGGTAGCCGCCGTCGATGGCCAGCTCTGCCCCGGCCAGGGCATTGAGCAGTGAGCTTTTGCCCGCATTGGGCTGACCCGCAATCACGACCTTGATGCCTTCGCGCAGCAGCGCGCCTTGCTTGGCTTTGTCCAGCACGGTTGCCAAGGCCAATTGCAGATGCGTCAACTGGCCTTGGGCATCGGCCTTTTGCAAGAAATCGATTTCTTCTTCCGGAAAATCCAGCGTCGCCTCGACCAACATGCGCAGGTGAATCAGCGCATCGCGTAATTGGTGAATTTCTTTGGAAAAGTCACCCGCCAACGAACGGCTGGCGCTGCGTGCGGCGGCTTCGGTGCTGGCGTCGATCAAATCGGCAATGGCTTCGGCCTGTGCCAAATCGATTTTGTCGTTCAAAAAAGCACGTTCAGAAAATTCGCCCGGTTGAGCCACACGCAAACCCGTCAGGCGGGGTTGGCCGGTGGCGGGGTCGGTTTCTGCGGCCGCTTGTAGGCAACGCGCCACCAGCAACTGCAGCACCACCGGGCCGCCATGCGCCTGCAGCTCCAGCACGTCTTCGCCGGTGAACGAATGAGGTGCTACAAAGTGCAGTGCCAAACCGTGGTCGATTGGGTTGCCATCTGTATCTGCAAAGGGCAGGTAAGTCGCTTCACGCGCTTTGAGGCTGCGTCCGCACAAGGCCAAAATGAGCGAAGACAAATGCTTGCCCGAGACACGCACAATGCCCACGGCACCGCGCCCGGGTGCAGTAGCGATGGCGACGATGGGTTCTTGGTGACGGGCAAGCATGGTGACTCCTCAATCAAAAAGGGCCGCTTGTGCGGCCCAATCAGGGTGTACGGTTCTTACTTGAACTTGGGCAGATTGAACTGCGGTGGCACGCCCATGCGAGTGTTGATCACCCACTGCTGTGCAATCGACAAGATGTTGTTCGTGATCCAGTACAGCACCAAGCCAGCCGGGAAGAAAAAGAACATCACCGAGAACACCAGTGGCATGATCCACATCAGTTTGGCTTGCATTGGGTCGGGTGGCGCGGGGTTGAGCGCCGTTTGCAGCAAGGTCGTCAAAGTCATGACCAATGGCAGTATGAAATAAGGATCGGGTGCCGACAGGTCATGGATCCAGAGAACCCAAGGCGCATTGCGCATCTCGACGCTCGACAACAGCACCCAGTACAAGGCAATGAACACCGGAATTTGGATCATGATCGGGAAGCAACCACCCATCGGGTTGACCTTTTCCTCGCGGTAGATGCGCATCATTTCTTGCTGCATCTTTTGCGGATCGTTTTTCAAACGTTCGCGCATTTCCATGATC
>CAYRBW010000399.1:0-1586 GCA_964422575.1 uncultured Limnohabitans sp. | reverse complement strand
CACGAATGGCCGTGGGCGCACTGAACATGACGTTGACTTTGTATTTCTCGACCAGGCTCCACCAGATGCCACCATCAGGGCGAATCGGCAGGCCCTCATACATGATGGTGGCCATGCCGCCGATCAGTGGGCCGTAGATGATGTAGCTGTGGCCCACCACCCAGCCGATGTCGCTGGTGCAAAAGAAAGTGCCGCCGGGTTTGCCCTGGAAGATGTGCGGCATGCTGGCGGCCAACGCCACGGTGTAGCCACCAGTGTCGCGCTGCACCCCTTTGGGTTTGCCGGTCGTGCCCGAGGTGTACAAGGTATAGCTGGAGTGGGTGGATTCAACCCACTCGCAGGGCACCACGGTGTCCATGTGCTTGGCGCGCTCGGAGGCGTAATCCACATCGCGACCAGCCACAGGCGTGAAAGCGGGCAGTTTGCGGTCCACCATGATCACCTTAGCTGGCTTGTGGGCAGACAAGCGGATGGCTTCGTCGAGCAATGGCTTGTAAGGCACGCCCTTGCCACCACGCGAGCCAGCGTCGGCGCTGATGATGACCTTGGGCGAAGCGTCTTCGATGCGGGTGGCCAGCGAATGCGAGGCAAAACCACCGAACACCACCGAGTGGATGGCCCCCAGACGGTCACAAGCCAACATGGCATATGACGCATCGGCATTCATGGGCATGTAGATCAAGACGCGGTCGCCTTTGACAACACCCAGCTCCTTGAGGATCGCAGCCATGCGCTGCACTTCGGCGTGCAGGTCACGGAAGGTGTAGGTTTTTTCCTGATCGGTCTCGGTCGAGACGAAGATCAAAGCCGGCTGGTCAGCGCGCTCGGCCAGGTGGCGATCCACGGCGTTGTGGCACAGATTGGTTTGACCGCCCACGAACCACTTGGCGAATGGAGGGTTGCTGTAGTCGCAGATCTGTTGGGGCTGGACTTTCCAGTCCACCAGTTTGGCCTGCTCGGCCCAGAATGCGTCGCGGTCGTTGATCGAGCGTGTGTGAAAGTCAGCAAAGCTGCCCATGAAAGTCTCCTGAATACCAGCCAAATGAATGCTTTCAGGACGAGCCAGTGGCTAGCGACCGTCCTTCTGAATTCATAATTATGAGCAAGGGACTTGCAACAAGCTGACTTTGTCGCGCACCAGACAGCACCCGTCGACAGGCGTTGACCCGAGCGACCGCCCAATACGCCTCAACTCACTTGAACAGGCTTTGCAACAGCTTGAAGTCAGGATGCTCTGCCGAGCGAATCCACTCAAAAGCCACCATCTCGGCCGTCACCAGTTCGGCCCCTGCGCCAGCGAGTCGGTCATAAGCGGCATCGCGGTTGCGTTCGGTACGCGAACTACAGGCGTCAGTCACGACCCACACCTCGAACTCGTCTTCCAGCAAGTCGAGGGCGGTTTGCATCAGACAAATGTGGGCTTCGCAACCGGCCAACACGATGGTTTTGCGCTCCTCTGCTCCCGTTTGCGGTTTTTGCAAATGGCGCGGCAAACTGCGGGCATTGCCGCGCGGCGCTTGCACAGGCTCGGGTTGCAACCATTCGCCCAAGCACTCTTCCACCGCGCTGAACTGCAACTAGGCCAG
>CAYRBW010000398.1:0-1610 GCA_964422575.1 uncultured Limnohabitans sp. | reverse complement strand
AGCGCTCGAACCACCCGGTGCGGACCCGCATGCCGGGTGGTGTGGCAGGGGCGGCAGCGATAATCGCGGCCCCCCTATGCCGATTTCAACACCGACAGCAATCGACCCAGTGCAGGTGTGAGCCATCCAAACATCCAAATGGGCTGCTGCTGGATTTGTCTGCAAGGCGACCTGCTGCCCTCCCCAATTGCCACGACAATCCGGGCATGGTTGAAGTTTTGCACGTCACTTTTCCTTTCTTCGCTCTGGTTTTGTGTGGTTACTTGGCCGCCCGCAAAAGGCTGTTGCCGCTGGAGGCCATTCCGGGTCTCAACGGTTTTGTGCTGTTTTTTGCCCTGCCGTGCATGTTGTTCCGTTTTGGGGCCAGCACGCCGATTGCCCAGTTGCTCGATGCGGGGGTGTTTTTCACCTATTCCTTGTGTGCTTTGGTGATGGTGGCTTTCAGCATCGCCATCAGCCTGAACAAGCGCATCCGTTGGAATGACGCTTCTTTGGGCGCGCTGGTGGCAGCGTTTCCCAACACTGGTTTCATGGGGGTGCCGCTGTTGGTGGCCTTGTTGGGCCCTGCGGCTGCGGGGCCCACGATCGTCACCATCATTGTTGACATGATCATCACCTCATCGCTGTGCGTGGCTTTGTCGCGCATGGATGCAGCGGGCGAGCACGGGGCCGCTGTGGCTGCCCGTAAGGCGCTGGCGGGGGTGGTGCGCAACCCCATGCCTTGGGCGATTTCATTGGGGGGTGCATTTTCCTTTTTGAATTTGGAGTTGTTTGGCCCGGTGGCCAAAACGGTGGGTTTACTGGCTGATGCGGCTTCGCCTGTGGCTTTGTTCACCATCGGATCGGTGTTGGCTCGTTCGCAAATGCTGGCCCACGAACGGGCGCATGGGCCTTTGCGCTGGTCCGACTATGTTCCGATCTCGTTCATCAAACTGTTGTTGCACCCATTGTTGGTGTTGCTGGTGGGCAGCGCCGCGGTGCGACTGGGTGTGCCCATCGACCGCTTTGCTTTGATGGTGATGGTGTTGGTGGCGGCATTGCCCAGTGCCAGCAATGTCTCGCTGCTGGCCGAACGTTTGGGGGCCGACAACGGGCGCATTGCGCGCATCATTTTGGTCACCACATCGACCGCGTTTTTGACCTTCTCTGGCGCGGTGGCTTTGCTCAAGCCTTGAGGGCGGCTGCAGGTTTGCCTATGTGGTTGGCGGCCTCTGCGGCCGAATGGTTTTGCGGCAAGACGCTCAATGGCGAGCAGGAGTTCGTTCTTACAGGGGCAGCTCGCCGGGTTAAATCGCCTGTGGGTCCACGTCCACCAGCCAGCGGATCACACCTTTGTGTTCGGGCTGGCTGCGCACTTGGTGCAGCACGCCATGCAGATGCCACAGCATTTTTTGCAAGGCCATGCGGCTGGGGCTTTCCAGCAGCATTTGGGCGCGCTCCACATCGGCTACCCGCTGCATGCTCATGGGCACGGCGGGGTACACGCTCACCTGCAGGACCAAGTCGGCGGTGGCGGGGTCTGCATTCAGTTGCGCCTCCAGTGTTTCGCGTGCGGCGTTCAACAGCGCCTGAGCGGTTTCTTGTGTGCGGGCATCGGCGCGCAGCAGGGC
>CAYRBW010000397.1:0-1611 GCA_964422575.1 uncultured Limnohabitans sp. | reverse complement strand
ACCTTGGCCTGCTCCGCTGGGAAGAGTTCGTCCCAGACCGCGTCGATGGACTGCAATGCGCTTATGGCGTTTGTATCTTCAATCTTGGGCCGCTGAGTATTGACCTCACGCACCGCGTGGGCCAGCACCTCTGGTGAGCGCAGGATGCCGCGCATCTTCTCAACCACCACCTGTTCGATCTCACCGGCGGGGATGCGGCAGATGTCGCAGCTTTCTTTCCCGATCTTGATTGAGTCGGTGTTGATGTAGTAGCGGTAAGTCTTGTGCTGCTTGCGCGTCCAGCCAGGAGTGAAGGCCCGTCCTTGCTCAGAAAAAATAAGTCCGCGCAGTAGAGAGGGCGCGCTGCCCCTACCCGCCAGCCTCGCCTTATTCATAGGGGTGCCGTTTTTCAGGTGCGTCTGCACCGTATCCCAAAGCTCTTGCGTGATGATGCCGTCATGTTCACCAGGGAAGTGCTGACCCTTGTAGGCCGCAATGCCAATGTAGACCGGGTTGCTGAAAATCTTGTAGACAAGGCCTTTGGTGATCAACTTACCCTCGCGGACAACTCCCTTGGCTGTTGTCCAGGATTTGGAGGTGACACCGCGCTTGCGCAGGTCTTTGACAATAGTGGCCATCGATGGCGTTGCGGCAAAGCGAGCAAAAATCTCCTGAACAATAGCTGCCTCTTTGGGGTTGGGCACCAGCTTTCGCTCAACCACGTCATAGCCCAAAGCGGGCATCCCACCCATCCAGATGCCACGCTTGCGTGAGGCAGCAATCTTGTCGCGCACCCGTTCACCGGACAACTCACGCTCAAATTGTGCAAAGGACAGCAGTATGTTGAGCGTCAACCGTCCCATAGAGGTGGTGGTATTGAAGGACTGGGTGACCGAAACAAAGGTTACCTTGTGCTGATCAAAAAGCTCGACCAGCTTTGCAAAGTCGGCAAGCGACCGTGATAAACGATCAATCTTGTAAACCACGATGGTGTTCACCAAGCCCTTCCGGACGTCTTCGAGCAGACGCTTGATGGCCGGGCGCTCGAGCGTGCCCCCTGAGAAACCGCCGTCGTCGTACCGATCCTTAAGCGTTACCCAGCCCTCAGACTTTTGGCTGGCAATGTAATTGGCGCAGGCATCGTGTTGGGCGTCCAGTGAGTTGAAGTTTTGGTCCAAGCCTTCTTCGGTGGACTTGCGCGTGTAGATCGCGCACAGGACTTTAGGGGTGGTAGCCATCAGACGCTCCTTCCAGAAGACAAGCCAAAAAAGGTCCAGCCGTTTCGGTTGGTGCCTGTAATCACCATGGCGATGCGTGAAATGGACTTGTAGCGTTGACCCGCGTATTCGAAATCGTCAACGTGCACCACCACTTCGTGGCGCTCACCATCCCATTCCCGAATCAGGCGCGTTCCGCAGATGGGCCTGCCATCAACTCTGCGGCGGCGGACATCGGCTTTGCCGCCATCGAGTTGTTCCCCAAGCTTCTCCAGGCGCTTGACGGTCTCGCGGCGTAGGCCCCCAAGGGCCAGCTCCTGAATCCGGTATGCCAGACGCGTTTCAAGGAAGCGCCGGTTAAACGGTGGTGGTTCGGTCTGAAACATTTCTCGCCACATTTGCTTGAGGTCAGGTG
>CAYRBW010000396.1:228-1625 GCA_964422575.1 uncultured Limnohabitans sp. | reverse complement strand
ACCTTGCACTTTCCAATAGCTGGGGGTGCAATACGATTCATTTGAGGCGCAACCTTCAAGCACTTGGTCTGCGCTGTAAAAACCTTGCTCAATCACGGCAAGGGCAGAGCTGGGGGTGCTGCTGGTAGTTTTTTTGGCTTCGGCCAGCAATGATGCGGTGTCTGGCTTGGCCGCATCTTTAGCCAGCGCTGTTTTTACCCAATCAACGGGTTTAGCAGATGCGTTTGCTTCTTTGGCGGCGTCAAATTCGGCCTTGAGCTGGGTGAACTGGGTTTGCAAGTACTGCACCGCTGCCAGCAGGGCTTCTTTGTCGGTGGCGCCTGTCACCTTAAGCGCGTCAGCTTTGACGTTGCCGAGCGCAACTGTGAGCATTTGAGCTTTTTCGCTCAGGGCTGTGTCTTTTTTGGCCACAAAGTCTTGGCGCAGGTCGGTACCAGCGGGCAGGTTCAGGCGTGCACGCACATTGGTTTCAGCTGTAGCCAATGTGGTTTGGCTTGTGATGATGTCGTGGGCCACCAAGGTAGTGAGCGGGCTGATGACAGCGCCAGTCACGGCACCATCAGCGGTAACGTAGGCGGCGGCTGGGGCCAACAGGCTGAAGCCTGATTTGCCCGCCTCGGCCAGCGTTTTGCCCGCGTCGTCGGCATCTTTGGCGGTGGTGGGCACCACCGTCAGCAGGTGGGCCGCCTTGATTTGATCCGTGGTCAAGGCCGAGGTGTCGAGCTTGTAGCTGCCGTCTTTGGCGGTGGTGGCGCTGGGTTCACCGCTGTCACAGGTCAAGTTGGCGTTGACATCCAGACACACGGTGGCACCTTCGATGTAGCCGTCAATCACGGTGCCTGCAAAGGTGCTGCCTGCATTGCTTTGTGGGGAAGTGCCACCACCACCACCACATGCGGCCAACATTAAACAGCTCGCCAGCGCCAACGCGCCCTTGGGCATATCAATCGCGCCAATTCGCGCCATGGTTTTGATACTGACTTTCACTTTTTTGACTCCCAACCCCACTAGATGAATACCGATGTGCACTGAGGTGCCATGCTCATCGATGACAGAAACCGTTGCGCTCTGCCGCACAGACCGGCCATTTCGTCCGTTGCAAGATGACCATGAGTTTTGATTTCACTCAGAAAAGTGGGGCATATGAACCCACAAACACAGAGATCTTTTTGTCCATTTTTTGAATTCAAAAGAAATCATTATTTGAACCGCGTTTTATATCACACCAGTAGTGTCCCAACGTTTTCACATCAGGGCTTCGTAAGTTAATGATTTACCTTGGTTTTTTGGCATCTCAGTCTGGTCTCGATTTGAACTTCGATTCCATGACTTATGGTCTTTCGCGTTCGCACGCAAAGGACCGCAATGAACCAAGGCAAGCTCGTTTTCTCTCAACT
>CAYRBW010000396.1:0-218 GCA_964422575.1 uncultured Limnohabitans sp. | reverse complement strand
GCACCGAGGCGATCACAAAGTTCAAGACTTCACCTGCTTGGACCAGTTCTTGACCATGGCCTTTGCTCAGTTGACCTACCGCGAGTCTTTGCGCGACATCGAGGTCAATTTGCGTGCTCAAGCCAAGCGGCTGTATCACATGGGTCTGCGCTGCAAGACAGTTTCTCGCAACACCTTGTCCAACGCCAATGCAACCCGGCCTTGGCAAATCTACGCCG
>CAYRBW010000395.1:0-1627 GCA_964422575.1 uncultured Limnohabitans sp. | reverse complement strand
ACCGACGGCTCGTCGAGCACGATGCCCTTGTCACGCACAAAAATCAGGGTGTTGGCGGTGCCCAGGTCGATGGCCAGGTCACTGGAAAAATAACGGCGGAAAGAAGAAAACATTCGGAGTCCTTTGACGCGCCATACACCAAGCTCATGGGTGGCATGCTGGGGTAAGCGCGGCTGTCAAATCAGGGGGGCGTCAGGGCGTGCTCGGAGACTGCACAGTGAACGGCACCAAACGCAGGATAATACCCGATCCCCCGGTGAAACAGGTGCTTGCCAGCTCTGTTTGGACCGGAAAATACGTCCTTTACAACTCTTTCCAAACCATGTCCCTGACCCCGCAGGATATTGCCCGTATCGCGAACCTCGCTCGACTGGAGCTACAGCCAGAGGAAAGTAAGCGCATGCTCACTCAAATCAATGGTTTTTTCAGCATTGTCGAAACCATGCAGGCCGTGGACACCACCGGCATTGAGCCCATGGCCCACCCTGTGGCCGCCATCCAAGACATCACGCTGCGCCTGCGCCCCGACGTGGCCAGCGAACCCAACCAACGCGACCTGAACCAGCGCAGCGCCCCCGCCGTCGAGCGCGGACTGTTTTTGGTGCCCAAGGTGATCGAGTGAGCCGCACGATGAATTCATTGCATAACATGACCGTGGCCGAACTGGCCCAGGCCCTCAAGGCCAAACAAGTGAGTGCCGTGGAAGTGGCCACCGGCTTTTTGGCCCGTTTGGGCGGCAACCCACACAACGCGTTCCTCGACATCGACAGCGAAGTGACACTGGCGCAAGCGCAAGCGAGCGACGCCCGTCTGGCCGCTGGCACCGCAGGCTTGCTCGAAGGTGTGCCCATGGGCCACAAAGATGTCTTCGTCACCCGCGACTTCACGACCACCGCAGGCTCCAAAATCCTGACCGGTTACCGGTCACCCTTTGACGCCACACTGGTGCAAAAGCTCGGCGCGTCCGCATCCGGCGGCGCGGGCATGGTCACCTTGGGCAAGCTCAACTGCGACGAGTTCGCCATGGGCTCGGCCAACGAAAACTCGGCCTTTGGCAAAGTGACCAACCCCTGGGACACGGCCCGCGTGCCCGGCGGTTCCTCGGGCGGCAGCGCCGCCGCTGTGGCGGCCCGTTTGGTGCCCGCAGCCACCGGCACCGACACCGGCGGCTCGATCCGCCAACCCGCCAGTTTTTGCGGCATCACCGGCATCAAACCCACCTATGGCCGCGCCAGCCGTTACGGCATGATCGCCTTCGCCTCCAGCCTGGACCAAGGCGGCCCCATGGCCCGCACCGCCGAAGACTGTGCGCTGCTGCTGAGCGCCATGTGTGGCCCCGATATGGACCGCGACTCCACATCGCTCGATGTGCCCGCTGAAGACTTCACCGCCTCGCTGAACAACTCACTCGAAGGCCTGCGCATTGGCATCCCGAAAGAGTTCTTTGGCGAAGGCCTGCACGCCGATGTGCGCGCTGCCGTGGACGGCGCTTTGCGCGAGTATGAAAAGCTGGGCGCCAAGCTGGTGCCGATCAGCCTGCCGCGCACCGAGCTGTCGATTCCGGTGTACTACATCATTGCCCCAGCCGAGGCCAGCTCCAACCTGAGCCGCTTTGACGGCGTGAAGT
>CAYRBW010000394.1:0-1629 GCA_964422575.1 uncultured Limnohabitans sp. | reverse complement strand
GTGCTGTCGGTCGTGGCCGTGTCGGCCCGGTTAGGCAAATCCAAGCTGCGTGGCTTGGTGGCGCTGGGGTTGGGTTTGCTCTTGGGCATGGTGGGTGTAGACCTGCAAACTGGCCAACCCCGCTTCACCTTCGGCCGTCCCGAACTGCTCGATGGCATCGAAGTGACGGTGGCAGCCGTAGGCCTGTTTGCCGTGGGCGAAGCGCTGTACCTGGCCTGGCAAGGCCGCGAGTCCAAAGGCGGCGAGGTCATGAAATTGACAGGCAGCCTCTGGATGAGCAAACAAGACTGGGCGCGCTCTTGGAAAGCCTGGTTCCGTGGCGCCTTCTTTGGTTTTCCCATCGGGGCCATGCCCGCAGGCGGGGCTGAATTGCCCACCCTCTTGTCTTATTACACCGAGAAAAAACTCTCCAAACACCCCGAAGAATTTGGCCACGGCGCCATCGAAGGCGTAGCCGGACCTGAAGCCGCCAACAACGCCGCCGCAGCGGGTGTGCTCATGCCATTGCTCACCTTAGGCATCCCCACCTCGGCCACGGCAGCCATCATGCTGTCGGCCTTTGAAGGCTATGGCATCCAGACTGGCCCACAACTGTTCAGCCAACAAGGCAGTCTGGTGTGGACCCTGATCGCCAGCCTCTACATAGGCAACGTCATCTTGCTCGTGCTCAACCTGCCCTTGGTCAGCCTCTGGGTCAAGTTGCTCAAGATTCCACCACCTTGGTTGTATGCCGGCATCATCGTCATCTCCACCGCTGGCGTTTACGGCGCAGGCAATTCGGTGTTCAACGTCGGCTTGCTGTTCGTCTTTGGTTTGCTGGGCTACATCATGCGGCGCTTTGACTTCCCGGCAGCTCCCCTGATCGTGGGTTTGATTCTTGCGCCATTGGGCGAGCAATCGATGCGCCAGGCGCTCACCATCAGCCAAGGCGATTGGTCTACTTTCTTCACGCGACCCTTAGCAGGCAGCTTGATGGCAGTGGCAGCCTTGTTGCTGATCGTGCCCCCACTCTACAAAGCGTTCAAGCGCACTTGATTTTTCATTGCACCAAGCAAAAGGCCTGTCCATTGGACAGGCCTTTTCTATGGAAAAGCGACGTGCTTGATGAGCTTCACACCACCGCGTGACAAGCGATCTTGATGCCTTTGAAGTCGCGCAGCGGTGGGCGCTCGGCGCGGCAGATGTCGGTGGCCTGCGGGCAGCGCGGGTGGAAGGTGCAGCCTGTGGGTGGATTGAGCGGATTGGGCACTTCGCCTTGCACCGGGGTGCGGGCGCGGCCGGTGTCATGCATCTTCGGAATCGCGTCCAACAACATCTTGGTGTACGGGTGCTGCGGGTTGCTGAACAAGGTGTGCTTGTCTGCCAACTCCACCAGTCGACCCAAATACATCACGCCCACCTGGTCACTCACATGGCGCACAACGGCCAAGTTGTGACTGATGAAGAGGTAAGTCAGGCCCCGCTCGCGCTGCAGATCCTTCATGATGTTGAGCACTTGCGCTTGCACGCTCACGTCGAGCGCCGAGGTTGGCTCGTCACACACCAAAAACTCGGGCGCGGTGGCCAAGGCGCGTGCGATCGAGATGCGCTGGCGCTGCCCACCGGAAAACTGGTGCGGGTACTTGACCA
>CAYRBW010000393.1:0-1629 GCA_964422575.1 uncultured Limnohabitans sp. | reverse complement strand
GCTGTTCAGACCACGGTTACGCTTGGCGATCACAACACCTTCGTAGGCTTGGACACGCTTGCGCGCACCTTCAACCACGTTGACGCTGACGATCACGGTGTCGCCGGGGGCAAATTCAGGAATCACTTTACCCAAACGGGCAATTTCTTCCTGCTCAAGAGTTTGAATCAAATTCATTTTTTGAACTCCGTTCGATCATGCCTCGCTACACAAGGGGCGTTCTGTGCTGTAAAGGCCATGCTGGTGCATAACTGAGCCAGATCGCGGCGGGTAGAGGATCGAAAAGCCTTTAATTATAGCTTTTTCGGGGCAGTACGGCTGCTGGCTTCGGACGAGCCATGCGCCTGCTGCTTCAAGAAGGTTTCATCATACCGACTCAGCTTGCCCGAAAGACGGGCTTGCTCCAACAATTCGGGGCGGTGCTGTGCAGTCAGGCTCAGGCTTTGCTCACGACGCCAACGCGCAATATGGGCATGGTGACCCGACATCAATTCGGCCGGTACAGCTTGGCTCTGCCATACCTCGGGGCGGGTGTAGTGCGGACTGTCCAGCAAACCGTCCAAAGCAGGGTTGAAGCTATCCAGTTGGTGGCTGCCTTCGTCATTGAGCACACCGGACTGTAAACGAGCCACTGCGTCGAGCAAGGCCATGGCAGCGATTTCACCACCCGAGAGCACAAAGTCCCCAAGACTGATCTGCTGATCAACATGCTGGTCAATGAACCGCTGATCAATGCCTTCATAGCGACCACACAACAACACAGCACCCGCGCTGGCCGACCATTGCGCAACGGCACTGTGGTTCAACGTCAGCCCGATAGGAGAAAACAACACCAAAGGAGACGGACTGGTTTCTTGGCGTGCCGCACGGATAGCCGTCAGGCATTTGAACAAGGGCTCCGCCATCATCACCATGCCGGGACCACCGCCAAATGAGCGGTCATCGACGCGACGGTAATTGCCTTCGGCGTGGTTCCGCGGATTCCAAAAATGCACGTCCACCAAACCACTTTCGTAGGCACGGCGCGTGATGCCACTGGTCAACAGCGGCGCGAACAACTCGGGAAACAGGGTGATGATGTCAAAGCGCATGGGGATGGCCCTCCACGGCCGGGACCGATCAGTAGTCGGGCTGCCAGTCCACCGTGATGCGCTTGCCGGGCAAGTCAACACCATCGACGAAAGCGGCCACAAACGGAATCATGCGCTCGACCGGCTTGCAGCCTTCGGCGTCGGATGCAGCCTCGATGACCAGCACAGTTTGTGGGCCTGTGGACATGAGATCCCGCACTTGACCGAGGTCAATGCCTTCACGGTTGACCACTTGCAAGCCTATCAAGTCAACCCAGTAATACTCACCCTCTGCGGCGGTCGGAAAGCTGGAGCGGGGGACAAAAATGCGTGCGCCACGCAAAGCCTCGGCAGCATTGCGATCGTTGATGTCCTGAGCACAGGCCACCACGGTATCCGAGTGGGCTTTGGCTTCCTTGATGCTCAGCAGCAAGGGCTCGGTCCAAGCCACTTGGTCGGTCTTGGAGGCGGCAATTTCGGTCGCGCGTTTGGGTTTCATGGGCCGATCGGGCGGCAACAAGAACCAGCGCTTGGAAGAAAAAAGCGCCTCGGGCGAGGC
>CAYRBW010000392.1:0-1640 GCA_964422575.1 uncultured Limnohabitans sp. | reverse complement strand
CAGATCCTGCAACGGCGGACCAAGAACAACCCGGTGCTGATCGGCGAACCGGGCGTCGGCAAGACGGCCATCGTCGAAGGCCTGGCGCAGCGCATCGTCAACGGCGAGGTGCCGGAAGGGCTCAAGAACAAGCGCGTGCTGTCGCTCGATTTCGCGGCGCTGCTCGCTGGCGCGAAATATCGCGGCGAGTGTGTGGAACGTTTGAAAGCTGTGCTCAAAGATCTTGCCAAAGACGAAGGTCAAACCATCGTTTTCATCGATGAGCTGCACACCATGGTTGGCGCAGGCAAGGCCGAGGGCGCGATGGATGCGGGCAACATGCTCAAGCCCGCACTGGCCAGGGGCGAGTTGCATTGCGTGGGCGCAACCACGCTGGACGAGTACCGCAAGTACATTGAAAAAGATGCTGCCTTGGAGCGGCGGTTTCAGAAGATTTTGGTCAACGAGCCCACGGTGGAAGCCACCATCGCCATCTTGCGTGGCCTACAGGAAAAATACGAAATTCACCACGGGGTTGACATCACTGATCCTGCCATTGTGGCGGCCGCTGAGCTAAGCCACCGATACATCACTGACAGGTTTTTGCCCGATAAGGCGATCGATCTGATTGACGAGGCTGCGGCCAAGATCAAGATTGAAATTGACTCCAAGCCCGAAGTGATGGACAAGTTGGACCGTCGTTTGATTCAGCTGCAGATTGAGCGTGAAGCCGTGCGCAAAGAAAATGACGAAGCCTCTCAAAAGCGCTTTGCGCTGATCGAGGAAGAGATCGTCAAGCTCAAAAAAGAAGCATCCGATTTGGAAGAGATCTGGCATGCCGAAAAAGCGCAAGCCCAAGGCGGGCAGCAGGTGCGTGAGCAAATTGACCAACTTCGCCAACAAATCGAAGACCTCACCCGCAAGGGCGATTTCAACAAAGTGGCCGAACTGCAATACGGCAAGTTGCCAGCGTTGGAAAAAACACTCAAGGAAGTGCAAGCCAAAGAGGCCGCACCCGGTGAAAAACCAGTCCATCGCTTGCTGCGCACCCAGGTGGGGGCTGAGGAGATCGCGGAGGTGGTATCCCGTGCCACAGGGATTCCGGTCTCCAAAATGATGCAAGGCGAGCGTGAGAAGCTGTTGCAAATGGAGGACAAACTTCACCAGCGCGTGGTGGGCCAAGACGAGGCCATTTCTGCGGTGGCCAACGCCATTCGCCGTTCGCGCTCAGGTTTGTCTGACCCGAATCGCCCGACCGGCTCGTTCCTGTTCCTGGGCCCCACGGGCGTGGGCAAGACCGAGTTGTGCAAAGCCTTGGCGGGTTTTCTGTTTGACAGTGAAGATCACCTGATCCGCGTCGACATGAGCGAGTTCATGGAAAAGCATTCCGTGGCACGCCTGATCGGCGCGCCTCCGGGCTATGTAGGTTACGAGGAGGGCGGTTATCTGACCGAGGCCGTGCGCCGCAAACCCTACAGCGTGCTGTTGCTCGACGAGGTTGAAAAAGCCCACCCGGATGTTTTCAACATCTTGCTGCAGGTGTTGGATGATGGCCGTTTGACCGATGGACAAGGGCGTACTGTGGACTTCAAGAACACCGTGATCGTCATGACCTCGAATCTGGGCTCGCACCTGATCCAGTCGATGGTGGGGCAGTCTGC
>CAYRBW010000391.1:0-1641 GCA_964422575.1 uncultured Limnohabitans sp. | reverse complement strand
GGGTACGTCAACTCGAAGACGCGCTGGATGTGCTGTTGTTTGACCGCAGCGCCCGCCAAGCAAGGCCCACCGCAGCAGGCCAGGAGTTGCTGCGCGAGGCAGGCCGATTGCTGCAAGACATCGATGCCGTGGCCAACCGGGTCAAGCGTGTGGCCACGGGTTGGGAGGCGGTGCTCACAGTGGCGGTGGACAGCATCGTCTCGCGCAGTGTAGTGATGGACTTGTGCGAAGCCTTTTTGGCCCTGAGCAGCCCCACCCGCCTGCGCATTCGCCACGAAACGCTGTCGGGCACCATGGCCACCTTGACCTCGGGGCAAGCCGATCTGGCACTGGGCGTGGCGCTGGAACAGCACATGGCCGCCGACATCCAGCACAGGGTGTTGGGCGATGTGCTCTTTGTGTTTGCCGTGGCACCACATCACCCCTTGGCCACGGCCCCCGAACCCCTGAGCAACGCCCTGCTGGCACAACACCGCATGGTGGCAGTGGCCGATTCGGTGCAGCGCGGCAGTGGCCTGACGGTCGGACTGCAAGGCGGCCAAGATGTGTTCACCGTGCCCGACATGACCAGCAAAGTGCAAGCCCAAGTGCGGGGCATGGGGGTGGGTTTCTTGCCGCAAAGTTTGGCCATGCCCCACGTCGCGCTGGGCCAGTTGGTCATCAAACCAACCGAACGTGCACGCCTGAGCACGGTGCACGCCGCTTGGCGTGACAGCCGCCTGAACCCAGCGGGCCACGCCCTGCTGTGGTGGACCGCGCAGCTGGACAAGCCCAAAACTCGTCTGGACCTGCTGGGTGCAAAACCTGTGCCCTGATGGCATTGGTAGTAACCCACCCGAGCCACAATGCGTAGCGATTCTGGGCTAAAGTGATCACATGACTACACAACACATCGCCATCATCGGAGTCGGCATGGCCGGCGTGACTTGCGCACGCACCTTGCGCCAAGCAGGTCACAACGTCACGCTTTTTGAAAAAAGTCGGGGTTTGGGGGGGCGCATGTCCACCCGCACCAGCGCGTTTGGCAACTTCGACCACGGCGCCCAGTACTTCACGGTGCGCGACCCGCGGTTTGAATTAGCCATTGGCACGGCGCCTGGCGTATGCAAGCCTTGGAGCGCCAACGCCGTGCGCGTGCTCGACCCCAATGGCCGCGTGATCGAAGCGGGCCTACCCGGTGGCGAACGCCACTGGGTCGCGACCCCTGGCATGAGCGGCTTGGTCAAGGCCTGGGCAGCACCGCTGGTTGAAGACGGCAATGTGCAACAACAAACCCGGGTGACACAGATCATGGCCGACCCTCTGAAGAAAAACGGTTGGCAATTGCAGACCAAAACCGAAGACGGCGGTCAACACATCTTCGCCGGCTTTGACAAGGTCATCTTCGCCATACCACCCGAACAAGCCAAGGCTTTGCTCAAAGCGTCTGGTCAAAACGCCCTGGCCGCACCGTTGGATGCGGTGCATGTAGACCCTTGCTGGACGCTGATGCTCGCCTACCCGCAGGCGGTGCAACCGGGCCTGATCACCCTCGGCCCCCAATGGAACGCAGCGCGCAGCACGCACCACCGCATCGCCTGGATGGCACGCGAATCGTCCAAACCAGGGCGTGAGCGCATTGAACGCTGGACCGTACAGGCC
>CAYRBW010000390.1:1375-1644 GCA_964422575.1 uncultured Limnohabitans sp. | reverse complement strand
GTGGACAACGTGCCCGGCGTGGCCAAGGTGGGGCCGAAAACGGCTGCCAAATGGCTGCTCGAATACGGCTCGCTCGACCAACTGATGGAAAACGCGCACGACATCAAGGGCGTGGCGGGTGAGAACCTGCGCCAGGCGGTGGACTGGTTGCCAAAGGGCAGGGCCTTGGTGACCATGAAAACCGATTGTGACCTGAACGCTTGGGTGCCAGATTTGCCGTCGCTGGCCAGCTTGCACCTGCACGCGCCCGACAAAGACAAGCTGCTGAA
>CAYRBW010000390.1:0-1365 GCA_964422575.1 uncultured Limnohabitans sp. | reverse complement strand
CCTATGGCTTCAAGGGCCTGGTGCAGTCGTTGGGTGGAGCCGTGTCTGCCCCATCGCCAACGTCCAAAGCCAAAATGACCAAGCCCAAAGACATGGGTATGGGCGATTTGTTTGGCGACGGCGCAGCAGATGCGCCAGCGGCTTTGCTCGAATTGGACAGCGCGGCCAGCGCGGTGCAGGGCGATTTGAAATACGACACGGTGCTCGACTGGGCGCAGTTTGACCAGTGGCTCGCTCGAATCGAGCAATCGCCGCTCACGGCCATCGACACCGAAACCACCTCGCTCGACGCCATGCGCGCCGAAATCGTCGGCATTTCGCTCAGCGTCACGCCCGGCGAGGCGGCCTACATTCCTCTGGCCCACAACGGCCCGGGTGCACCCCAGCAGCTGCCGCTGGCCGATGTGCTGGTCAAGCTCAAGCCTTGGCTCGAAAACCCGGCCCGCCTGAAATTGGGCCAGAACATCAAATACGACCGCCATGTGTTCGCCAACCATGGCATCGAAGTGCAAGGCTATGCGCACGACACCATGCTGGAAAGCTATGTGCTCGAAGTGCACAAACCGCACGGTTTGAGCAGCTTGGCAGAGCGCCATGTGGGCCGCCGGGGCGTGACCTACGAAGACCTGTGCGGCAAGGGTGTGCACCAGATCCCGTTTGCGCAGGTGGATGTGGACAAGGCCGCGCATTATTCGTGCGAAGACTCAGACCAGTGCCTGGACGTGCACCTGACGCTGTGGCCGCAGATCGAGGTGCATGCCGGACTCAAGTACGTCTACGAGCTGGAAATCGCCACCAGCGAATCGCTGTATCGCATTGAGCGCAATGGTGTGCTGATCGACGCGCCCACGCTGGCTGCGCAAAGCCAGGTACTGGGCGAGCGCATTGTGCAGCTCGAAACCGAAGCCTATGAAATCGCGGGCCAGCCCTTCAATCTGGCAAGCCCCAAACAGCTGGGTGAGATCTTTTTTGACAAGCTGGGCCTGCCCGTCATCAAGAAAACCGCCACCGGTGCCCGCAGCACCGACGAAGAGGTGCTGGAAAAACTGGCCGAAGACTATCCGTTGCCCGCCCGCATTCTGGAGCACCGCAGCCTCTCCAAGCTCAAAGGCACCTACACGGACAAGTTGGCCCAGCTGGCCTTGCCGCGTACGGGCCGTGTGCACACGAATTACGCGCAGGCCGTGGCCGTCACGGGCCGCTTGTCGAGCAACGAGCCGAACCTGCAAAACATTCCGGTGCGCACCGCCGAAGGCCGCAAGGTGCGTGAGGCTTTTGTGGCCCCCGCCGGCTGCGTGATCGCCAGTGCGGACTACAGCCAAATCGAACTGCGCATCATGGCGCACCTGAGCGACGACCCGGCTT
>CAYRBW010000389.1:0-1646 GCA_964422575.1 uncultured Limnohabitans sp. | reverse complement strand
GTGACTGGCCGATATTCGCCAAGAGCTGGCCAGCATTGCCTTGACCGTGGGGAGTTTTGAGCCCGTCACGGTTCTGGTGCGTGAGCACGCGCAAGCACTGGCTCGGGAGTACATGGGCGACAAGGTGAGCTATGCCATGTGCGACATGGGTGCTTTCTGGATTTCAACTTCAACGGCTGGGAAGGCCAACAAGGCCTTCCCAGCAAGCTGCCAAACCACTGAAATAGCTAGAATGGCTGTAACGCCTACTTAACGGAGCCATAAGCATGCTCACCATGACCTCGCTCGCCGCCCAGAACCAGTTTGGCACGCTCATCGATGTATCGCTGCGTCAGCCCGTGGCTGTCACGCGCCGTGGTCGTCCCGTCGCAGTTGTGATGTCGTATGAAGATTACCAAGCCAGCAAGCAAACCATACCGTTTCATGTGGCCACACTCATCAGCCAAACCTATCCGCTTCGCGGGCAACAGGCCGCCGATTCAATGCGTCAGCACCTCGCCAAGTTGGTCGACAAAGCCGCACAAGAGGGTCTCACAGAAACTGACATTTTGCGCATGCTGAATGAAGACTGAGTTAGCGTACATCGTCATCGACACCAACGTTCTCATCAGCGCTGGCTTACTCCCCCAGTCCAAAACGGCACAGGTTTTGGCTCTGGCTGTTGAGCATTTCGTGATTGCACAAAACCAACTCACTTGGCACGAACTGGAGACGCGCATGGCCCGGCCCAAGTTTGACCGCTATTTTGGAGACACGGGACGACTGGAACACTTGGTCAAAATTGCCCAGTCCATGCAGCACTTCGACGTGTCGGCTGCGGTGTCCGTCAGCCGTGACCCCACGGATGACAAATTCATTGCCTTGGCTATCGACGCGGGTGCTCGCATCCTTGTTTCGGGTGACCCCGACCTCAAAGCGCTGCGCATGCATCAAGGTATAGAGATCCTCTCGCCAGCAATGTTCTGTGATCGGTACACCTCGCAGCCAACCCCTGTCATTCCGCAAAACTGACGTCCTCACCCCGCAATTCCTTCACCTGCTTGACCAAGCACTCTGGCCCGATCACCTTGGCCCGCTTGCCAAACCCCAAAATCCACCACTCCAAACGCGGTGACTCGCTCACGGTGGCTTTGACGACCACCCAGCCTGCTTGCTCTGGCAAGGGTTCGATGGTTTGGTCGGTGGACAGTGGGGTGTCGTACAGGTGTTCTGCCGCGCCTTTCGTCAGGTGCAACACGAGTGGCATTTTTTGGCCACTGCCAAAGTGCAGGCGGTCGTGTCCCAGATAGGTTTGCAAGTCAAAGTCGCTGGGGACAGTGACGGCGCTGTCCAGCACTTGCACTTTGTCCAGCCGGTGCAGGGCCAGCAGACGCGGGTCGTGGTGGCCTTCAAAGGTCGCCACCAAATAGCTGACCAACCCTTGGCGCACGAGCCCCAAGGGGTTGAGCACATACAGCTTGGGCTGTGGTTTTTGGGCGGCCCGATACCGCGCCTGAATTTGCAGCCCTTCAAACAAGGCGCGTGAGACTTGGCTCAAGGTGGCGGGCAATGGTTTGGCGGGCAGCAGTGGTGGTCCGTCGTGACGGATGGCTATTTTTTGGGCCCATTGGCTGGCGTGCGCACCGGGCATTTGCGCCAGTTTGCGC
>CAYRBW010000388.1:0-1669 GCA_964422575.1 uncultured Limnohabitans sp. | reverse complement strand
GTATCAACCACGAGTACATCGACATCGACTGCGATGAGTGCACTGACCCTTTCCGGGCTGATTGAGGCATCGAGCGAGCGGCTCATGCAAGCTGACGTGGCCTTTGGCCACGGCACCTTGAGCGCCTTTGACGAAGCCGTCTGGCTGGTGCTCTGGCGCTTGAGCCTGCCGCTGGACACCGACTTGGACGAAGTGGCAGAACAAGCCGTGACGCCCGAACAGCAAGCGGCATGCACTGCACTGATTGAGAAGCGCATCGCCACCCGCAAGCCTGCCGCCTACCTGACGCAAGAAGCCTGGTTGCAAGGCGTGTCGTTTTACGTTGACGAGCGGGCCATCGTGCCGCGCAGCCTGATCGCCGAAGTGCTGGCCGACGGCACCATCGACGCCTGGCTGTCAGACCAGACCACCCGCGTGCTGGACCTGTGCACCGGCAACGGCAGCCTGGCCGTGCTGGCAGCGCTGGCCTGGCCTGAAGTGCAAGTTACCGGGGCTGACATCTCAGAAGACGCACTGGCCGTGGCATCCATCAACGTGGCGCGGCACGACTTGCAAGAGCGCGTGACGCTGGTGCACAGCGATGGTTTGTCGGCACTGCCCGGTCCGTTTGATCTGATCTTGTGCAACCCGCCTTATGTGTGTCAGGCCAGCATGGACGCGCTACCTGCCGAGTACCAAGCCGAACCCAAGCTGGCACTGGCTGGCGGTGCCGACGGCATGGACTTTGTACGACGACTGTTAAAGGATGCGCCCTCACGCCTGAGCGAAGATGCCGTGCTGGTGCTGGAAATCGGCAACGAACGCGAGCATTTTGAAGCGGCTTTTCCGGAACTTGAAGCCGCCTGGCTGGACACCAGTTCGGGCGAAGATCAGGTTTTGCTGATCACCCGCGAAGCCCTTTTGACCCTTGTTTGAATCCCATGGCCTGGCCTCGGTCACGGCCCACACCCCGGATCGGTTCCGGGGCATTTTGCTCACATGATCAATCTCAGAAACGTCACCCTTCGTCGCGGCACCAAAGTGCTGCTGGACCAGACCTCTGTCACCCTCAACCCCGGCGAAAAAGTCGGTCTGGTCGGGCGCAATGGCGCGGGCAAGTCCACCTTGTTTGCGCTGTTCAACGGCACGCTGCACGAAGACGGCGGCGACTTCGACATGCCCAAAGCCTGGCGCATGGCGCAGGTGGCGCAAAACATGCCCGAGACCGACCAAGCAGCGTCCGAGTTTGTGCTGGAGGGTGACACCCGCCTGGCCGAATTGCGCCAGCGTCTGGCAGCAGCCGAAGAAAGTGGCGACGGCATGGAAATGGCGCACGTCTACACCGACTTGGCCGACGCGGGCGACCACGACGCCTTACCCCGCGCCGAGGCCTTGATTTTGGGCTTGGGGTTTCGGGTGGATGAACTGAACAACCCAGTCAACAGCTTCTCGGGTGGCTGGCGCATGCGCTTGCAGCTGGCCCGTGCGCTGATGTGCCCGTCTGATATTTTGTTGCTGGACGAACCCACCAACCACTTGGACTTGGACGCACTGGTGTGGCTGGAAGCTTGGTTGCAACGCTATGCGGGCACCATGATCGTGATAAGCCACGACCGCGAGTTTTTGGACGCGGTGACCAACGTCACCCTGCACATTGACCACGACAAACTCACGCGCTACGGCAGCAACT
>CAYRBW010000387.1:0-1669 GCA_964422575.1 uncultured Limnohabitans sp. | reverse complement strand
GTCTTGCCCACACCGGCACCACCGAACAGCCCGACCTTACCGCCTTTGGCGAACGGGCAAACCAGGTCAATCACCTTGATACCGGTTTCCAGCAGCTCTTGCGATGGGCTCAGTTCGTCGTAAGCAGGGGCTTTACGGTGAATAGAAGCGGTGAGCTCCTGGCTGACAGGACAACGCTCGTCAATGGGAGCACCCAGTACGTCCATGATGCGGCCCAGTGTGGCTTTGCCCACTGGAACGGTGATGGCTTTACCGGTGTTGTACACCATCAGGCCACGGCGCAGACCGTCGGAAGAACCGAGCGCAATGGTGCGCACGATGCCGTCACCGAGTTGCTGCTGCACTTCCAGGGTCAGCGCGGAGCCTTCCATTTTGAGTGCGTCATAAACCTTGGGCATCTGGTTACGTGGAAACTCCACGTCAACCACAGCGCCAATACATTGAACAATTTTTCCTTGGGCTTGCATTTTTCGCTCCAAATAATTTGAATTTGCTGAACTGGGAATCAGCCGCTGATCGCAGCTGCGCCAGAGACGATTTCCGACAGTTCTTTGGTGATGGCTGCTTGACGGGTCTTGTTGTAAACGAGCTTGAGCTCGCCAATCACATTGCCTGCGTTGTCCGTGGCGGCCTTCATGGCCACCATGCGTGCAGCGTGTTCCGAAGCCATGTTTTCGGCCACAGCTTGGTAAGCCAGGGCTTCTGCATAACGGATCAACAAATCGTCAATGACCGACTGGGCATCGGGCTCATAGATGTAATCCCATCCGTGAGCCACGACACCTGCTGCCTTGGTGTCTGCTTCCATCTGGGAAGAAGACAGTGGCAGCAACTGATCGATGGTGGGCACTTGTGCCATGGTGCTGACAAACTTGTTGTAGCACAGGTACACAGCGCTCACTTCACCAGCGGCATAAGCATCAAGCAGCACCTTGACGGGGCCAATCAACTTTTCCAGATGGGGCTTGTCGCCCAAATGGGTCACGTGCGCCACCACTTTGGCATTGACGCGGTTCAGGAAGCCCAAACCCTTGCCGCCAATGGCCACGGCCAGAGGCGTTTTGCCTTCGGCCTGCGTTTCACGCAATTTACCTGTCACAGCGCGCAGCAGATTGGTGTTCAAGCCACCGCACAAACCTTTGTCTGTAGTCACCACAATGAAGCCCACCGACTTGCCGTCGTTTTGCTTCATAAAGGCGTGCACGTACTCAGGATTGGCCTGCCCGAGATGAGTCGCAATGGTGCGAATCTTCTCGCTGTAAGGCCGGGCCGTACGCATACGCTCCTGCGCTTTGCGCATTTTGGAGACGGAAATCATCTCCATGGCCTTGGTGATCTTCTTGGTGTTTTCCACCGATTTGATCTTGGTGCGTAGTTCCTTGCCCGATGCCATCAGCGGCTCCTTTTGATCAGGTAGAAATTAAGCAAAGCTTTTCTTAAAAGCAGCCACGGCAGCAGTCAATTCAGCCTCGGCTTCTTTGTCCAAAGCTTGTGAGCTTTCCATCTTGTCCAACAGGGCTGCGCTCTTGTCCTTCAGGTACGCGTGCAAACCGTGCTCAAAAGCCAAAACTTTCTTGACGTCGATGTCGTCCATGAAGCCTTTGTTGACCGCGAACAGGATGGGCTCGCCCGCGGGACCGACGCGCGCGTGCAGCCGCGACGCCTGGAT
>CAYRBW010000386.1:0-1691 GCA_964422575.1 uncultured Limnohabitans sp. | reverse complement strand
CCGCACCGCTGTGAAAAACGTCGAAAAAGCCGTTGCAGCTGGCGACAAAACCAAAGCCACAGAGTTGTTTGCCAAAATGCAAACCGTGGTGGACATCATTGCCGACAAGGGCATCTTCCATAAAAATAAGGCTGCTCGTGACAAGAGCCGCCTGAGCGCCAAAGTCAAGACTTTGGTCCTCGCCGCAGCCTGATCCGCTCCACCAGATCAACAGCCCGGCGAGGCTCTACCCTCGCTGCCGTTTGAAACGGGTGCGCTGTCCGCGAACACTGAACCGCCCTGGTGCAAACCATCGGCGGTTTTTTCATGCGCCTCATTGGCAACTTGATGCGGATGTTCGGCATTTGGCGTAGGCTCACGCCACCCTCCGAATAAAAAGCGACAACAAAAAACCGCCCTTGGGCGGTCAGTTCTTGGGTCTTATTTTTTGGGAGGTGGGTCCGGCAACAAGCAAGCTTCGGCCACTTGCAAACCATTGTCACGCGCAAAGTTCATCACGAAGTCCCAGGCCAGTACATCGTAATCACGCAGGTCATGGTGCACCACCACACATTTCACATTGCCCATGGTGGTGGGGATACACCAAGGCGAATAACTCAGATGGCTGCCCGGAATGGCTCCGCCAGGGCGGAACTGGCTCATCACGCCTGCCAAACGCTCAGCCCAATCGCTGGGTCTGAATGTCTTTCCATCCTCGGTGATGCCCTGAATGAAAACTTCTTTGGCAGTGTTGGAGACCATCGGATAGAGGGGTTAATCAAGGGAGCACAGAGTTCGGGATCACCGCCCCCTGGTTTACCCGGTATTCTATCTTATATAAGACCTTACCCCCCTGGTCACGGGGGACAGACTCCTAGACACCCTTCAAACTCGTGCGGGATTTCTGCCTCTAAAATCTGGTTTCAGCGGCCCCCTTCGTTGGGCCGATTTTTATTTCAGGAGTTCACGCATGTCCGCTTTCATTGAAGCCGCCTCACCGCACACCATGAACACCTATGGTCGACTGCCGATTGCACTCAGCCATGGTCAAGGTTGCCGAGTCTGGGACGTCAATGGCAAGGAATACCTCGACGCGCTCGCGGGCATTGCGGTGAACACGCTGGGCCATAACCACCCCGAGCTGGTGCCTGCACTGCAAGACCAGCTGGGCAAGATGATCCACAGCTGCAACTATTTCCACGTACCCAACGCCGAGGTGCTGGCGGCCAAGTTGGTCGAGTTGTCGGGCATGAACAATGTTTTCTTCTGCTGCACAGGGCTTGAGGCCAACGAAGCGGCCATCAAACTGGCGCGTAAATACGGTCACGACAAGGGCATAGAAAAGCCCGAGATCGTGGTCTATGAAAAAGCCTTTCATGGCCGCAGCATCGCCACCCTGAGCGCCACAGCCAACGAAAAGCTGAAAAAAGGCTTCGGTCCTATGCTCGACGGTTTTTTGCGCGTGCCGGTCAACGACATCAAAGCCCTGAAAAAAGCCACACAAGGCAACCCGAATGTGGTGGCTGTGTTCATGGAAACCATTCAGGGCGAAGGCGGCGTCAACCCCATGCGCATCGAATACCTCAAACAAGTACGCACCCTGTGCGACCAGAACGACTGGCTGATGATGATCGATGAAGTTCAGTGCGGCATGGGTCGCACCGGCAAATGGTTTGCCCACCAATGGGCGGGCATCGTGCCCGACGTGATGC
>CAYRBW010000385.1:0-1731 GCA_964422575.1 uncultured Limnohabitans sp. | reverse complement strand
GGGCTGTGGCGGTCTTGCAGCACCTTGCCGGTGACCATGCGCAACTGGCGTTTTTGCGCTTCGGCCATGAAGGCATCGACCGACTCAGGGTGCGCGGTGGCAAAGCACAGGGCGGTGGTCACGCCGTGGCGCATCAATTCGTCCAGAAAGAAGCGGGTCACCTCGTGCGCGTAAACCGGGTCGGCAAACTGTTTTTCGTGCGGAAAGGTGTAATGCTCCAGCCAGGGCAACAGGCCGTCGGCTGGCGAGCCGATCACGTCGGTTTGGGGGTAATGGATGTGCAGATCAACAAAGCCCGGCGCGATGCACAACTCAGACCAATGGGTCACGGACAGGTCGGGGTATTGCGGGGCCAGGTCGTGGTAAGCCCCCAGCGCTTGGATGCGCACGATGCCGTCGGCTTCGCGTGCGGTGACCAAGAGGCCATCGCCTTCATGCCGCGCCTTGGGGCTTTGCGAGTCAGGAAACCACAGCAGGCCAGCACGCCAGCCTTGCAAATGGGAAACAGAGGGAAGGCCCGTCATCGGTGGATCAATTCAAGTCAAATGAATTGGGATCTGACCCCAATTAAAAGAAGCCGTCATGGGGTAAGGATAGCGTTCAGCACGCGCTCGGGAGTGGCGGGGGTGTCGAGGTGGATGGGGACGTTGCCGGGGCGGGTAGCACCGATGGCGTCGCGCAAAGCCTCGTACACGCTGATGGCCAGCATGAAGGGGGGTTCGCCCACGGCTTTGCTGCCGCCCACATTGTCCTCAACGTTGGCTTCGTGCCAAAGCGTGATGTTCAGTTGCGCGGGCATGTCAGCGGCGGTCGGGATTTTGTAGGTGCTTGCGCCCTTGGTCAGCAATTCGCCATTGGCGCTCCAGACCAGCTCTTCTGTGGTGAGCCATCCCAGGCCTTGCGCGAAACCGCCTTCGATTTGTCCGATGTCGATCTCGGGGTGCAACGAATGCCCCACGTCGTGCAGGATGTCGGTGCGCAGCACCCGGTATTCACCCGTCAGCGTGTCGATGGCCACTTCGCTACAGGCCGCGCCGTAGGCGAAGTAATAGAAAGGTCTACCAGTGAGGGTGGTGCGATCGTAGTGGATTTTGGGCGTGGCATAAAAGCCGTCGCTCCACAGTTGCACGCGCTGGCCATAGGCGTATTGCACGGCTTCGGTGAAGCTGCGTTGGCGAAGCGGCGTGATGACCTGGCCACCTTCAAAACGCACAGTCTCGGCGCTGCAGGCATCCAGTTTGGCGATACATCCCACGATGTTTTGGCGCACCTGCAGCGCGGCGTTTTCGGCGGCACGGCCATTGAGGTCGGTGCCGCTCGAAGCTGCGGTGGCGCTGGCGTTGGCCACTTGGTCGGTGTCGCTGGCACTGGCTTGTACTTGGCCTGCGGGCAGACCCAACACACGCGCCACCAAGCCACACACCTTGGTGTGCAGGCCTTGACCCATTTCGGTGCCGCCATGGTTCACGCGCACGCTGCCGTCGGTGTAGACAGAGACCACCGCTCCCGCCTGGTTGAACTGCGTGGCGGTGAAGCTGATGCCGAACTTGACCGGTGTGAGCGCCAAGCCTTTTTGGATGATCGTGTGCTGGGCGTTCCAGTCTGTGATGGCTTGGCGGCGTGCACGGTAGTCGCACTGCTTGGCCAGTTGTGACATCAGCGGGTGCAGGATGTTGTCTTCGACCTTCATACCATAAGGCGTGGTGTCGCGCTCGCCCACACCGTACAGGT
>CAYRBW010000384.1:0-1733 GCA_964422575.1 uncultured Limnohabitans sp. | reverse complement strand
GGACTTTAATACTGACGGTTTGTTGTTGTTCACCTGTGGGGGGGTGTTGGCCAACCTGTTGAGGCCCCCCGGTTTTGGGTTGGACCGTGAGTACGCTGTTCGGGTGCTGGGCGCTTTGAGCAAGGACGAAAAACAGCGACTGCTAAACGGCGTGATGCTGGACGACGGTGCCGCGCAATTTGGCTCCATCGAGGACGGCGGTGGCGAAGGCTCCAATTGCTGGTACCGCGTCACGATCTCTGAAGGACGCAACCGCGAGGTGCGACGCATGATGGAAGCCGTCGGCCATGCAGTCAGCCGTCTGATCCGTATTCGCTACGGTGCCATGGTGTTGCCTCATGGTTTGCGTCGTGGTGCTTGGCTGGAGCTGGACGAAGCCGATATCCGTTCACTGATGCGCGCTGCGGGCACCGTTGACCGAACTCAGACAGCTGCGCCTCGCCCGGTTTCACGTACCAATCGTAACGACCGCCGCCCTCGCACGGGCGGACAGGGCAGGGTGGGCACCGCTGTGCCGCGTGCCATACCTACAGCTAAACCCAACCAAGCCCCCGGTGGCTCGGGTTTGCACGCCAAGGTAGATGCACCGAAAAGCGAAGCCAAGTACATTGGTGCCGAAAGTTTTAACCGCCTGAAAAAGACACAGGGTGGTCCAGGCCGAGGTGGACGCGGTGGCGGTGGTCGCAGCCGTTGATTTCAGTTTCCCCTGTGGGGCCATGTGGCCCCACAGTGTCATTTAGCAGGTCTGCTCAGGTTAGAATGGTAGGCTTTGCCGCATGGCAAAAATGCTTTTTAAAACCCTCCATACAGGAAATACCATGGCCATCGAACGCACACTCTCCATCATCAAGCCTGACGCCGTCGCCAAGAACGTGATCGGTCAGATCTACGCCCGTTTCGAAGCAGCCGGACTGAAAGTGGTCGCTGCCCGCATGGCACATTTGTCGCGCGGCGAAGCCGAGCAGTTCTATGCGGTGCACAGCGCCCGTCCTTTCTTCAAGGACTTGGTTGATTTCATGATCTCCGGTCCCGTGATGATTCAGGCTCTGGAAGGTGAAAATGCCATCGCCAAAAACCGTGATCTGATGGGCGCGACCGATCCCAAAAAAGCCGACGCTGGCACCATCCGTGCTGACTTCGCTGACAGCATCGACGCCAACGCTGTGCACGGCTCTGACGCCGCTGAAACCGCTGCCGTTGAAATCGCCTTCTTCTTCCCGGGCATGAACGTCTACGCACGTTGATCACAGCCTAAGGTGGATCGCGTCGTGTCAGGCTCCGTGAGCAAAGTCAATCTGCTCAATTTCGATCTGGATGGCCTGACCGCGTACTGCGAAGGGCTGGGGGAGAAGCGTTTCCGCGCCACCCAGCTCTTCCGTTGGATCCACCAACGAGGTGCAGCGGACTTCTCGGCGATGACCGATCTCGCCAAGTCCCTGCGCGACAAACTCACCGGCCTGGCCGAGATTCGGCCGCTGCCGGTGGTTTCCGAACATATTTCAGCCGACGGCACCATCAAATGGCTGTTTGATGTGGGCGCCGGCAATGCGGTGGAGACGGTCTTCATCCCTGAAGACGACCGAGGCACTTTGTGTGTGTCCTCGCAGGCCGGGTGCGCCGTCGGTTGCCGCTTTTGCTCGACCGGCCATCAAGGCTTTTCGCGCAATCTCACCACGGGTTAGATCCTGGCCCAGCTTTGGCAGGCCGAACATGCCTTGCGGGTGCGCCTGAAG
>CAYRBW010000383.1:0-1753 GCA_964422575.1 uncultured Limnohabitans sp. | reverse complement strand
TAGGGCCTGTCATCAATTGAGCCAAACCACAGCCCCGACGAGATGCACTGCGCCGAGGAAATTGCGGGCGGTTTTGTCGTAGCGGGTAGCGATACAGCGGTACTGCTTGAGTCTGGCAAAGAAATTCTCGATCAGATGGCGAGCTTTGTATGTGTGCCTATCGAACTGGCGTGGATTCACTCGTGTGCTACGCGGTGGAATCACCACGGTTTTACCTGCCTTGAGCAGCGGATCAATCACGCGGGCCTGTGCGTCGTAGGCCTTGTCGGCCAGGACGGCTTGAGCCTCGGTGTCTTTAAGCAGCACATCAGCCCCTTCGAGATCGTGCGCCTGGCCGGGCGTGAGGTGAAATCCCGTCGGATTGCCCAATGCGTCAACCGTTGCGTGAATCTTGGTGCTCAGGCCCCCTCGGCTTCGCCCAATGGCTTGCTCTTGCGCAGCCCCCCTTTTGCCCCTGAGCTGTGCTGGTGGGCTCGAACGATGGTCGAATCGATCATCACGTACTCATTGTCCGGGTCTTGCGACAGCAGCTTGAAAACTCGCTCCCAGACGCCCGACTTGCTCCAGCGCGAATGGCGCAAGTGCACCACCCGGAAATCGCCGAACCTCTCGGGCAAGTCGCGCCAAGGGATGCCAGCGCGGTATCGGTACAGCACCGCTTCGACAAACAAACGGTTGTCCCGCGCCGTCACGCCGACATGGCCTTCCCGCCCGGGTAGCAAGTCTTTGATGCGTTCCCACTGGTCGTCCCTCAATGCGTATCTGCGTCCCATCGTCATTCATCAGTTGTCGCGTTCCAAACTTAACGCTTGAGCAGCACCAATTGATGACAGCCCCTAGACCATTAGACGAGCCCCAGTCAGTTCCGTAATTCTCAACTGTCTGCCGTCCTCAGCGATCCAAAGGTGCTGTTTGCCTTTGCTGACCAGCGCGTTGTAATAGAAGACGTGACTTTTTGCTTTGCTGGTTCCTGCCTCAGTAACGACATAAATCACGTAGTCTGAGCGATGCTCCGGGGACAACATTTTTTTGAATTCATTTGGTGTCAATTCGACGCAAACCACGTTGCCGGACAATCCCTTCACTTCAATTTTGAGTATTTCGTTGCTACGCGTGGCAGTCAAATCCCACCCGACACCATCCTGCTCAACGCTTTGAATTTGCCAGGAACCTCCTTTGACTGATTCGTAGAATTTTGTGGCGTGCCTTATCGCCGCAACTTCAATCATCTTTCGGATTTCCGGGTCTGAATTTCGAGGTGATCGAATGGGCGGTGAGTGTTTTATTGAATCCAATGCTCCGCCAGAATTCACGTACTGACGCACCTTGTCCCGAAATGCATCAGTGCCACCGTACCACCTCGGGCTTTGTCCCAAATTTCCCGCAACCTTTGCAGTTGGGATCTGCATCGGTCTTTGTAGCGCAGGAAGAAGGGTGGCATCAGCGTGATTCGCAACGATGCAATACTCAACCTCAACGTTGGGCGCTCGCGTAATCGTGGCGTTGCCTACGCGCTTATAGACCGTAGCGTTTCGATACCAGCCAACGATGCGAGTCTGTTTGCTTCTAGGCTCACGAGCAATGAAAATAACCGTCACACCACTCACCGATTCATCACTCTTTGCTGCACCCAGCTTGGTCAGATCAAAGTCAGATGGTCGCCCCGGAACATAGCCATAAACATGGCCTCGATATGGTTTATAAAACCACTTCGTGGTTTCCGTTGCGGTCAGGGCAAGCCCCGACACCCCAA
>CAYRBW010000382.1:0-1755 GCA_964422575.1 uncultured Limnohabitans sp. | reverse complement strand
TCCATCCACTTGGCGGGCGAGCTGTTCAAGTCGAAAACAGGCACCTTCATGGCGCACATCCCTTACCGTGGCTCCGGCCCGGCTTTGCTGGACTTGGCAGGCGGCAGCATGGACGTGATGTTCGACAACCTGCCCTCGGCCATGCAGCTCATCAAGGCGGGCAAGCTCAAGGCGCTGGCCGTGACCAGCGCCCAGCGCTCGGCAGCCTTGCCTGAGCTGCCCACGGTGGAAGAGGCTGCTGGCCTCAAAGGCTTTGAAGCCAGCAGCTGGTTCGGTTTGCTGGCCCCAGCGGGCACCCCTCCTGATGTTGTGAGCCGCATCCAACAAGAAGTGGCCAAGTCCTTGGCCTCTCCTGCCATGAAGGAACGTTTGGCCACTTTGGGCGCGATCCCCAGCGGCAACACGCCTGCACAATTTGCCTCGCTGATTGACGCCGAGCACAAGAAGTGGGCCGAGGTCGTCAAAGCTTCGGGTGCCAAGGTCGACTGATGGCGTGGTTTGAAGGCTTCGAGCGGCAAACGCTCACGGTGGCGGGTTTGCCGGTCTGCTTTCGGCAATCGGCCGATTGGGCTGCGCAAGCGCACCTGCCCGTGCTGGTCTTGCTGCACGGCTTTCCGCAAACCCATGTCATGTGGCACCGTGTCGCGCAAAACTTGCGCGGCCATTACCGCTTGGTCATGCCCGACCTGCGGGGTTACGGTGATTCGTCGCACGCCGTGGGCGATGCGCAGCACCTGCACTACAGCAAACGCGCCATGGCGCAAGAGGTGGTGGGCTTGCTTGATGCCTTGGGTGTGGATGATTTCTTTTTGTGTGGCCACGACCGTGGCGGTCGTGTGGCCCATCGGCTGGCGCTGGACCATGTTTCCCGCGTTAAAAGACTCTGTGTGATCGACATCGCGCCGACGTTCGACATGTACAGCGGCAATTGGGTTGCATTTCAGGGCAAAACACCTGACGTGTCAGGCCCGGTGGCCGATCCTTACTTTGGGTTTGCGCAGGCTTATTACCACTGGTTCCACCTGACCCAACCCGCACCCTTGCCGGAGTTCATGATCGGCGGCAACCCGAAAGCTTACTTGCATGCCAAGTTGGGCGGCTGGGGCAGCCAAGGCATGGGTTACATCGAAGCCGAGGCACTTGCCGAGTACGAGCGCGCTTTTTGCAATCCCGCGCTCAACGACAAGGGCTGGTCAGCCGCGATCCACAGTGCGGCCGAAGACTACCGTGCCAGCGCGGGGATTGACCTGCAACACGACCGCGAAGGCCGCGAGCGGGGCGAAAAAATCGCCTGCGACACCCTGGTGATGTGGGGGGAGCGCGGCGTGGTCAACCGCATGTTCAAGCCGGTTGAGTTGTGGCAAGCGCAATGCGCGGGTCGAGTCAGTGGTCAGATGATGCCTGCTGGGCACTTTATTCCGGAAGAGTTGCCCGCGGCCACCAGCAGTGCGCTGGTCGAGTGGATGGTTTGACAAACCACCACCATCACCTCGATGGCGGGGTGCCTGCAAAACGCGGGGCATGAACCCCTTAAGCGGTCAAGCCCCGCAGCACTTCTTGTATTTTTTTCCGCTGCCGCACGAGCACGCGTCGTTGCGGCCTGGTGTGGCATCCTTGATCACTTGCGCCACGCGCGGGCCGATGTTGCGCCAGATCTCGCGCAGGTCGTACACCGCCCACAGCGCTTCGCCGTAGGCGTTCAACAGGTTTTCGCTCACGCTGGGTGGGCCGTCTTCTGACAATGCAGACAAGGTG
>CAYRBW010000381.1:0-1771 GCA_964422575.1 uncultured Limnohabitans sp. | reverse complement strand
GTTCTTAACGTCTTTGGTGCTGGCCGCTTTTGTCGGGTATGCCGGTGGCTGGTATTTAGGTTTCATCGAGGGCAACTTTGCGCTGCTGCTGTTGATGGCCACTGTGGTTACGGGCATTTATTGGTTGGCCGAGCGCTTTGTGTTTTTGCCTCAACGCCAAATGGCCGCCGCCCAGCTGAGAATCGAAACGGCGCAGCGCCGCGCAGACTTGGCCAAGATGGGCATTGACAAGGTGGACTCCGACATCAAGGAGGCCCAAGAGAAACTGCTGATGCAGCCTTGGTGGCTCGATTGGACAGCTGGTTTGTTTCCGGTCATCGTGGTCGTGTTCATCTTGCGCTCTTTCTTGTTTGAGCCCTTCAAGATTCCTTCGGGCTCCATGATTCCGACTTTGCACATTGGTGATTTGATCCTCGTGAACAAATTCCATTACGGCATTCGCTTGCCTGTGGCCAACATCAAGGTCACGCAAGGCACACCCGTGCAGCGTGGCGACGTGATGGTGTTCCGTTACCCTCCCAAGCCCACTGTGGACTACATCAAGCGTGTGGTGGGTGTTCCTGGTGACGAGGTGGCGTATCTGAACAAGAAGCTCACCATCAATGGCAAAGCGTTGCCCGTTCAAGCGTTGCCCGACTTTTTTGATGACTCGACCATGCGTTACTTCAAGCACCGCAGCGAGACTTTGGGTGCCAAGCCGCACCAGACCATTCAAGATGATGACCGCCCCGCATTCGTGCCGGGTGCTGACCCTTTTGCCGGTCGTGAAAATTGCAACTACACCGTCGAAGGCGTGACCTGTAAAGTACCCGAAGGGCATTACTTCATGATGGGTGACAACCGTGACAACTCTTTGGACTCGCGCTATTGGGGGTTTGTGCCAGACGCCAACATCGTGGGCAAAGCCTTCTTCGTGTGGATGAACTTCAGCAACCTCAAGCGCATCGGCGCTTTTGACTGAGGTGGGCGTGGTAACTTCCCCTGCATTGTCAGAATTGCAAATCCGGCTGGGCTACGCCTTTCGCCAGAGCCGTTTGCTGCAGCAAGCGGTCACGCACCGCAGCTTCAGTGCCGACCACAACGAGCGCCTGGAGTTTTTGGGTGATTCGGTGCTGAATCTCTCGGTCGCACATTTGCTCTACACCCAACTGGCCAATTTGCCCGAGGGCGATTTGTCGCGTGTACGGGCTAACCTGGTCAAGCAAGACACGCTGTACCAACTGGCCAAAACCCTGGATTTGCCTGCTGTGATGCGCTTGGGCGAGGGCGAGATGCGCTCGGGTGGTCAAAACCGTCCGTCCATCTTGGCCGATGCTCTTGAAGCGATCATTGGTGCTGTGTACCTGGATGGTGGCTACAAGGACGCACAGGCCTTGGTCGAGCGCCTGTTTGCCCAAGTCGACATCAAACCCGACATGCAGGCCGTGGGCAAAGACCCCAAGACCGAGCTGCAAGAGTGGCTGCAAGGGCGCAAGCTCGCGCTGCCCAAATACACCGTGGTCGGCACCTCCGGTGCGGCGCACCGCCAGCAGTTCGAGGTCTCGTGCGAAGTGACCGAATTGCGCCAAACCCAACAAGGCTCGGGCGCATCGCGTCGCGCTGCCGAACAAGCAGCGGCTGCCGCCATGCTGCTCACTTTGAAATCCGAAAGCGCCGCATGAGCACCGATAAAAAAACGCCTGAAACGGAACGCACGCCGCAAGAGCAAACCATGCGCCGCCCTGTGCAAATCGCGGGCGTGACCATCCAGCCACGCGATGCGTCGGAAGAC
>CAYRBW010000380.1:0-1775 GCA_964422575.1 uncultured Limnohabitans sp. | reverse complement strand
AGCCCATCCGCTACAAGGGCGATGGCTCGGCGCCGGGGCCGTTCGATTACTTCCTGGCGTCGTCGGCCCTGTGCGCTGCCTACTTCGTGAAGCTCTACTGCGACACGCGCGGCATTCCCACCGAAAACATCCGCCTGTCGCAAAACAACATCGTGGACCCCGACAACCGCTATTTGCAGACCATCAAGATTCAGGTGGAGTTGCCAGCGGACATGTCCGACAAGGACCGATTGGGCATTTTGCGGTCGATTGACCGTTGCACGGTCAAAAAGGCGATTCAAGCGGGCCCCACTTTCATCGTTGAAGCGGTGGACAACCTCGACGCCGACGCGCAGGCCTTGCTCACCCTGAGCCCTGATGCGCAGGCGCAGACCTTGATTGCGGGCAAGGACTTGCCGCTGGAGCAGACCATCGCCAACATGACGCGGGTCTTGGCCGATTTGGGCATCAAGATCGAGATCGCGTCCTGGCGCAACCTGGTGCCCAATGTCTGGTCGCTGCACATCCGCGACGCACATTCACCCATGTGTTTCACCAATGGCAAGGGCTCGACCAAAGAGAGCGCCTTGGCCTCGGCGTTGGGTGAATACATCGAGCGCCTGAACAACAACCACTTTTACGCGGGCGTGTTTTTTGGCGAAGACATTGCGCAGGCCGATTTTGTGCACGATCCGCAAGAGCGCTGGTTCCAACCCGGCAAGCGCGACGCGCTGCCCAAAGGCTTGTTGGACGCGCATTGCCTGAGCATCTACAACCCCGAAGGCGAGCTGCGTGCCTCGCACCTGTTCGACACCAACTCAGGCAACACCGAACGCGGCATTTGTGCGCTGCCCTATGTACGCCAGTCCGACGGTGAGGTGGTGTACTTCCCGTCCAACTTGGTGGAAAACCTGTTTGTGAGCAACGGCATGAGCGCGGGCAACACGCTGGTGGAAGCGCAGGTGCAGTGCCTGTCCGAGATCTTTGAGCGGGCCGTCAAGCGTGAGATTCTGGAAGGCGAAGTGGCCTTGCCTGACGTGCCACAGGCCGTGTTGGCCCAATACCCCGGCATCGTGGCGGGCATTGAGGCGTTGGAGGCGCAGGGTTTTCCGGTTTTGGTCAAAGACGCGTCGCTGAGCGGGGTGTACCCGGTGATGTGCGTGACGCTGATGAACCCGCGCACGGGCGGTGTCTTCGCGTCTTTTGGCGCACATCCCCGCTTGGAGGTGGCGCTGGAACGCAGCCTGACCGAGCTGCTGCAGGGCCGCAGTTTTGAGGGCCTGAACGATCTGCCCGCGCCCACCTTCATCAGCAACGCGGTGACCGAGCCCAACAACTTTGTGGAGCACTTCATCGACTCCAGCGGTGTGGTGTCGTGGCGGTTTTTCAGCGCCCAATCGGATTACGACTTTGTGGAATGGGACTTTGCCGGGGAGGGCGAACACGCCACCGCCCAAGAGGCCGCCACGCTGTTTGGCATTTTGCAGGCCATGGGTAAAGAAGCCTATGTGGCGGTGCACGACCAGCTCGGCGCCACCGCCTGCCGCATCTTGGTGCCGGGCTATTCCGAGGTGTACCCGGTCGATGACCTGATTTGGGACAACACCAACAAAGCGCTCTTGTTCCGCGCCGATGTGCTCAACCTGCACCGCTTGGACGACGAGGCGCTGGAGGCATTGCTCGACCGCTTGGAGAACAACGAGCTCGACGATTACCTCGACATCGCCACCCTGATCGGCATCGAGTTCGACGACAACACGGTGTGGGGCCAGTTGACGGTGATGGAGCTCAAGCTT
>CAYRBW010000379.1:0-1779 GCA_964422575.1 uncultured Limnohabitans sp. | reverse complement strand
GTCCTCAGGTGTTCAAGGGCTACTGGAAGCGTCCAGAGGCCACTGCTGCAGCATTTTTTGAGTGTGATGGCAAAAGCTTTTTTCGCTCGGGTGATATGGGCCGTATGGACGAAGAAGGTTATTTCTTCATGACTGACCGCTTGAAACGCATGATCAATGCCAGCGGCTTCAAGGTTTGGCCTGCCGAGGTTGAAGCCTTGATGTTCCGTCATCCTGCGATCCAGGAAGCGTGCATCATTTCAACCCGCGATGCTTACCGAGGAGAGTCGGTCAAGGCCGTGGTGGTTTTGCGACAAGACCACAAGGGTAAAGTCAGCGAGCAGGACATCATTGACTGGTGCCGTGAGAACATGGCGGTTTACAAAATGCCTCGCGCTGTGAGCTTTGTGGATGCCTTGCCCAAGAGCGGCAGCGGCAAAGTCATGTGGCGTGCACTTCAGGAGGCCGAAATGGCCGTTGTGGCCACCGAAACGAAAAATGCATGAGTGTGAAACTTTCCATTCTTGACCAATCGGCTGCGGCCTCTGAACGCGGGCAGGACGAGACCATTCGCCAGACACTGGCGCTGGCCGAAAAGGCTGAAGCCTGGGGCTACCACCGCTTTTGGGTGAGCGAGCACCACAGTCACCCCAGCATCGTGGGTAGCGCGCCTGAAGTCTTGATAGCAGCCATTGCCGCCCGCACCCAGCGCATTCGCCTGGGCAGTGCTGGCGTGATGCTGCCGCATTACTCGGCGCTCAAGGTGGCCGAGCAGTTTCGTGTGCTCGATGCTTTGGCCCCGGGTCGCATAGATCTGGGTGTGGGTCGCGCACCGGGCAGCGATGGGCGCACGGCTCAGCTGCTCAACCCTGATCGCAATGCCTCTGAGCGTTTTCCGCAGCAGGTGATGGAGCTGCAGGCCTGGGTCAAAGGCCAAAACCTGCCGCCCAGCCATCCCGGGCACAACGTGTACGCCTACCCGCAGTCGGGCACCTCACCCGACGTCTGGATGTTGGGTAGCTCCGACTATGGCGCTCAGCTGGCTGCGCACCTGGGGCTGCCTTATGCGTTTGCCTACTTCATCACCGATGGGCAAGGTGCTGACGAAGCTTTGCAGATTTACCGCGAGACTTTCCGCCCCAGCGCGAGTCTGGACAAGCCCTCTGCCGCCCTGTGCATTTGGGCGCTGGCCGCAGACACCGACGAAGAAGCGCTGTGCCTGTTCGAGAGTCGCGCTCGCTGGAAGATGGACCGCAACCTAGGCCGCATCGGGGCATTGCTGCCGCCCGAAGAGGCGGCGCGTGACTACAGCCCAGCTGAGCAGTATGCGCTGCTGCGTTTGCGAGAAGGGGCCTTGATCGGCTCGGCCACCACGGTGGGTGCCAAGCTGCGCCAGTTGGCTGCGCGGCTGGAGGTCGATGAACTGGTGGTCATCACCTGGACACATGATCCTGCAGCCCAAATGCGTTCTTACGAACTGCTTGCCCAAGAATTTGCGCTTGCGGCACACTGCTGAGCTTTGAATTTTTAACCCAAGGACTTTTGACATGTTCACCACCGCGATTGCTGGCAGCTTGCCCAAACCCGCTTGGTTGGCCGAAACTGGAAAACTCTGGCCCCAGTGGACCACCCAGGGGCCCGAGTTGCAACAAGCCAAGGTCGACGCCACGCTGCTGTGGATCAAGGTCCAAGAAGACGCAGGGCTGGATGTGATCGGCGACGGCGAGCAGGCGCGGCAGCACTTTGTGCACGGTTTTGTCGAGCAGGTCGAGGGCATCGACTTTGTGAACAAAATCACCA
>CAYRBW010000378.1:0-1780 GCA_964422575.1 uncultured Limnohabitans sp. | reverse complement strand
TGGACGAAGGCCCGATCATCGAGCAGGACGTGGCCCGCGTGGACCACAGCAAGACGGTGGAAGACCTCACGGCCCAAGGTCGCGACACCGAGAGCCAAGTGTTGGCCCGCGCCGTCAAGTGGCACAGTGAACACCGCGTGCTGATCAACGGCCACAAGACGGTGATCTTCAAATAAAGAGGTCCCTGGCATGTCTGGCAATTCACGCATCCCGCCCATCCAGTGCCTCTTGACCTTTGAGGCCTTGGCGCGGTTGCGAAGCGTGACGCAGGCGGCCGATGAGTTGTGCGTCACGCCCAGCGCCGTGAGCCATCGGGTCAAACAGCTTGAGCAAATCATTGGCACCAAGCTGTTTGGTCGGGCCGATTTTTCGCTGACCACCGAAGGCATTGAATATTTGGCACATGTGCGCGAGGGTTTGGTGTCGCTGCAACGCTTCCCCTCCGCCAGCAACACGCCCGGCAGACGCAAACTGCGCTTGGCGGTGACCCCCACTTTTGCCCGCTCGGTGCTCATGCCCAGGCTCAAGCACTTTCTGGATGCCTACCCGGAAATCGACATCACCTTGCAAGTGAGCATTCCCCTGCTGGACGTGGTGGCCGAAGACGCCGACCTGACGGTGCGATTTGGCACCGGTCGCTATTCGGATGTTGAACACGTGTGTCTGGCCAAGGACGAAGTCACACCTTTGGCCTCGCCCGCTTGGCTGCGCGAGAACGGCCCCTTTGCCAGCGCCGAAGACCTGCAAGGTGTGTCCCTCTTGCGCAGTCCGCTGGAACCTTGGCGTACCTGGTTTGCCGCGCACGACCTCGATTGGCCCGAACCCATGGACGGCTCCTCATTCAACGACATTGGCCTGATGTGCGACGCCGCCGCCCAAGGCCTGGGCGTGGGCCTGATCCGCACCAAGTTGGGTGCCCCCTGGCTGGAAAACGGCCAACTGGTGCGCCTGTTCGAGCGCAGCGTGCCCAGCCCTCACGCCCATTACCTGTGCTGGCGCACCGGCACCATGGAACGCTGGGAATGCGCCACCTTTGCCGACTGGCTGAAAAAGGCACTGGCCTGAAACCAGCCCCCCCCTGCTCACGAAAAGCCCCATGGACCAAGCACCGTTGCGGGCAAATTCACAAGCCCGTCAAAGTTTATTCAGCACGCCCTCTGCCGCTTCCGCGTAAAGTGGTGGCATCCATTTTTAGGTATTGAATGCCATGAGCACCAACACCCCTGCCGAAACACAACAACTGACCGCCACCGAACGTGCCGAACGCCAACGCACTGTGGTGCAGGCCTTGGGTCGGGTGCTGCCGCCTGATGCCATCCTCTACACCCTCGAAGACACCACCCCCTATGAATGCGATGGACTGACCGCTTACCGCGAGCGGCCTTTGGTAGTGACGCTGCCCGAGACCGAGGCGCAGGTGCAGGCGGTGTTGAAAACCTGCCACCAGCTGCAAGTGCCCGTGGTGGCACGCGGCGCGGGCACAGGCCTGTCGGGCGGAGCCATGCCGCACCGCATGGGCGTGACGCTGTCGATGGCACGTTTCAACCAGATCAAAACCATCGACTCTGTGAGCCGCACGGCCGTGGTGCAGTGCGGTGTGCGCAACCTGGCCATCAGCGAAGCGGCTGCGCCCTACGGCCTGTATTACGCGCCCGATCCGTCCAGCCAGATCGCCTGCACGATTGGTGGCAACGTAGCCGAAAACTCGGGCGGGGTGCACTGCCTTAAATACGGCCTGACGGTGCACAACGTGCTCAAGGTAAAGGGCTTCACGGTGGAA
>CAYRBW010000377.1:0-1783 GCA_964422575.1 uncultured Limnohabitans sp. | reverse complement strand
GATGATGAACTCCAGACGCGCCAGGCCCACACCCGCGTTGGGCAATTGCGCAAAATCGAAGGCCAACTGGGGATTGCCCACGTTCATCATGATTTTGGTCTTGACCTCGGGCAGCACGCCACGTTGGATTTCGCTGATTTCGGTTTCCAGCAAACCATCATAAATATGCCCTGTGTCGCCTTCGGCGCAACTCACAGTGACCAACGTACCTTCACTCAATTGCTCGGTGGCATTGCCACAACCCACTACCGCAGGAATACCCAATTCACGGGCAATGATGGCGGCGTGACAAGTACGCCCCCCGCGGTTGGTGACGATGGCGCTGGCGCGCTTCATCACCGGCTCCCAGTTCGGGTCGGTCATGTCTGTGACCAACACATCGCCAGCCTGGACCTTGTCCATCTCGCTGATGTTGTGCACCAGACGCACTGGACCTGTTCCAATTTTCTGGCCAATCGCCCTGCCCTCGGCCAGGATGGTACTTTTGCCTTTGAGCTTGTAACGCAACTCGGGGGTACCCTTGGCCTGACTTTTGACTGTTTCGGGGCGTGCTTGGAGGATATAGAGCAAGCCGTCTGTACCGTCTTTACCCCACTCAATGTCCATCGGACGACCATAATGCTGCTCAATGACCACGGCATAACGAGCCAGTTGTTCAACCTCTTCATCGGTCAGGCTGTAACGATTGCGCAATTCGGCGGGGACGTCGGTGGTTTTAACCAACTTGCCAGAAGCTGCTTTTTCTTCGGGGCTGGCAAACACCATCTCAATCAATTTGGAGCCCAGATTGCGTCGAATGACACAACGGTTACCGGCCGCCAGCATGGGCTTGTGCACATAAAACTCATCCGGATTCACGGCACCTTGCACCACGGTCTCACCCAGTCCGTAGCTGGAGGTAATGAAGACCACATCTTCAAAACCCGACTCGGTATCGATGGTGAACATGACACCAGCAGCGCCCAAGTCAGAGCGCACCATGCGTTGAACACCCGCCGACAACGCCACATCGGCGTGTGCAAAACCCTTGTGAACGCGGTAACTGATGGCTCGGTCGTTATACAAGGAGGCGAACACCTCTTTCATTTTGTGCAGCACATCGCCGATGCCGACCACATTCAGAAAAGTTTCTTGCTGACCTGCGAATGAAGCATCCGGCAGATCTTCAGCTGTGGCCGAAGAGCGCACGGCAAAAGAAGCTTCGGGGTTACTCCCTTGCAGACGAATAAATTCCTCCCGAATAGCCTGCTCCAGATCGGCTGGAAAAGGCTGGGCTTCGACCATAGCCCGGATTTCTGCGCCTACAGCAGCCAAAGCACGCACATCTTCGGTATCCAAAGCATCTAAACGGGCGTTGATGCGCTCAGTCAAGCCACCAAAAGCCAAGAACTGGCGGAAGGCATAGGCGGTGGTGGCAAAACCCGTGGGGACTCTCACCCCCGATGGCAATTGGGAAATCATTTCACCCAGACTGGCATTTTTTCCACCGACCGATTCGACATCGGTCATGCGCAGTTGCTCGAAGGGGACGACCAAAGCGGTCTCACTGAAAAGATCAGACATGCAAAGCTCCAAAGTTAAAACCGGGTGCCATGAGGCCGGTGGGGCTGTGTTGTTCTTGTTGTTCGAGCGCCGACCGGGGCATGGATAATCGGATCATTTTAGGGGGCTTGGTGCTCCCGGCCTTTGAAATTTTTTTCCACACATGCCCAAACGCTCTGTTTTTTTCGTGTCTGACGGCACCGGCATCACCGCCGAAACCTTCGGCAATGCCATCCTGGCC
>CAYRBW010000376.1:0-1788 GCA_964422575.1 uncultured Limnohabitans sp. | reverse complement strand
TGGAGCATCAGCCGCTTCAAGGGCCTGGGCGAGATGAGCGCCGAGCAGCTGTGGGACACCACGCTCAACCCCGACACGCGCCGCCTGCTGCCCATCGAGCTGGGCCCGCTGGACAACGCCGGGACTGAAAACCTCATGACCCAGCTCATGGGCAAAGGCGAAGCCGCCGCCCGGCGTGAGCTGATGGAGTTGCACGGCGACTCGATCGAAATCGATGTGTAAATCGGTGTTAATTCTTACCTGGTAATACAATGCAATGGTGCTTTCACCAGCACCCAGATCAACCCGGAGGTCCACCATGCTTTCCACACTGACCAGCAAAGGCCAAGTCACCATTCCGCAAGCCCTGCGCCAGCAGCTGGGCTTGATGCCTGGGCAAGCGGTGACGTTTGACCTCAGCGCCGACGCCAGTTGTATCACCTTGCGCCCCGCAGTCCCTGCCAAAAAGTCGCCCCAACCCGGTTTTGGCATGGTCAAAGTCAAGGGGGCGCACGTGGCTGCCGATTGGGATGCGGCCCAAGCGCTCAAGCCATGAAGCAGCGCACCTCGCAGCTGACCGCGTTGGACACCAATGTGTTGGCGCGTTATTACGTGCAGGCCGAGCAAACCGATGCCGCCACGGCGCTCCAATGTGAGCATGCCCGTGCTTTGATGGAGAGTGGCAAACCCCTCTTCGTGGCCACTACAGTGGCCTTGGAGTTGGAGTGGGTGCTGCGCGGCTTCTACAAACTGGAGGCACGCACGGTGGCCAAGGTGTTCAACCACTTGCTCAGCATGCCTCAGGTGCAAATGCAAGACCGCCAAGCCTTGCAAAGTGCCTGCGATGCCTTGAGCCAAGGTTTCGACTTTGCCGATGCCTTGCACCACGCCAGCAGTCGCCATTGCGATGCGCTGGTTACCTTTGATGCCAAAGGCTTCGCCAAGCGGGCCGCTGCAAAAGGTTGGGTGCCCAAGGTGCTCGTTCCATAATCCCTGAGCTTCAACCGCCCATGACTTTGGCTTACCAACTGCGCATTGAGTTGCGCGATTTCACTCCCGCCATCTACCGCGATGTGTTGGTGGACCCGGCCACGCCCTTGCCCAAGCTGCACAAACTGATTCAGGTGGCCATGGGCTGGGACGATGAACACATGCACGGTTTTGCAGTGCCCCTGAAAAACGAACACTATTACCGAGTTCAAGCCAGCCGCCGCTTTGAAAAGCCCAATGCCGACGGCTGGGGTGCGCCAGCCAACAACGAGGCTCGGTTCAGGCTCCGAGATGTGATGCGTGAGCCCAAAGACAAGTTGCTTTATCTGTACGACTTTGGCGACGACTGGGAACACGTCATCACGCTCAAGGCGGTGGTGGACACCGAAATGGCCTTGCCGCATTTACTTAAAGCACAACAAGGCTGCCCGCCGGAGGACTGTGCAGGCCCGGCAGGCGCCGTGTATTGGGCCAGCGTCTGGCACGATAAATCACACCCCGAACGCGGTGTGGCTCTGAACATGTTTGGCGAGAACGAACCGGGTTGGCTGGACTTTGAAGCTTTACAAAAGGCAGTGAAGAAGTTGCAGCCGAAGGCACGCAGGGTCAAGTGACATGAACGAACAAACCATCCAACTTTTCGAATCCACTCGTGTGCGCTCGCATTGGGATGCCGCGCAGGAGAAGTGGTATTTCTCTGTGGTGGATGTGGTGCAGGTGCTCACCGAGTCTGCCCGGCCACGCAAGTATTGGAGCGATCTAAAAGTCAAATTGCAGAAAGAGGGAAGTGAAGTGTCCGAAAAAATCGGACAGTTGAAA
>CAYRBW010000375.1:0-1795 GCA_964422575.1 uncultured Limnohabitans sp. | reverse complement strand
CTCCAAAGCACCACACGCCTTCATGGGCATGACCAAGATGGGGCAGGCGGCGATTTTCGAGACCCGTGGCAACCAGGACGTGCACATCATCTTGCGTGGCGGCAAAGCGCCCAACTATTCGGCGGCCGATGTCGATGCGGCCTGTAAGGCGCTGCAAGCTTCAGGCATTGCGCCGCAAGTCATGGTGGATGTTTCGCACGCCAACAGCAGCAAGCAGCACGTTAAACAGATCGAGGTGGCGCACGATGTGGCCGCGCAGGTGGCGGGTGGTGATCGCCGCATCATGGGCCTGATGATCGAAAGCCATTTGCACGAAGGCCGTCAGGACCTGAAACCCGGTCAGCCTCTGCAATACGGCGTGTCGATCACCGATGCTTGCATCAGCTTTGATCAGACCGTGCCGGTGCTGGAGGCGCTGGCGCAGGCGGTGCAAAAGCGGCGATTGCAAGCCTGAAAACCCTCAGTCAGGGCGCGTCTCAGTTTTGAGGCGACTTGATCCAGTGGCTGATCAACTGCACGGCTTCTTTTTCGTAGCGAATGAAGCCATGCCAATGTTGCGCTTCGCAGGGGTCGCCGACCGGATCTGAGCCGCCTTCGAGCATCAAGAATTTTTTGAAGGGTGCCGACTTGAGGCCGTCGGTGATGCGTGCCGCTTCATGGGGCACACACACCTTGCACGCATCGTATTTGTGGTGCACCACCAGCGTGGGCACTTTGATTTTGCCAAGGTCCTGGGTGGCAATGGCCCCGGGCTTTTTCGATGTCACGCTGGACGTGAGCACCAAACCTTGTACAGTGCCTTCGGGCAAAGCGATGGTGGCGGCCGTGCCGGACACGGTGCCCCGGCTGGTGCCCACCAGCCACACGGGGGCATCGCTCAGTTGTTGGGCGTAGTGCACCACTGCAGCAATTTCCTGCACATGTGCTGTGCTGACTCGGTAGTCGTAGTCCAGGTGCTGCAAGTCCGATGCACGAAACACGACGATGACGTTGAATTGCTCCGCAAAAAACAGTGCGCGTGAACGCGCCAGAAAGTTTTTGCTGCTGGGCCGGTCTTCCACGATCTTGCCGCTGCCAGCGTCTCCGCCGGGCAGCAACACCAAGGTGGCTTTGGCTTGCGGCTGCGTCATCACAAAAATGGGCAAGTGGGCATCGGCGCGTGCGATGTCCAGCTTGACCATTTTTTCATCGGCGTGAACCGTCAGACAGCTCAGGGCCAGCATCAGGATGGACAGCAGGTGTTTCATGCGCAGCCGCCTTGATCAGCCGAAGGTCAGCTTGCCAGGCCCACAAACACGTTTTGCACGTCGTCGTTGTTGTCGATGGCACCCAAGAAGGTTTCGACTTCTTCCAGTTGTTCAGCACTCAGGTTGGCTGGGTCCACCGGGTTTTTGGGCTTGTAGCCCAGCTTGGCCGAGACCACGGTGAAGCCGTGTTCGGGCAGGGCACGGCTAACCAGGTCCAGGTCAGTGGCTTCGGTGATGAACACCGTCACACCGTCTTCGTCGGCAGGCTCAAAGTCTTGGGCACCCGCCTCGATGGCGGCCAGTTCGGCGTCGGCACCGGCCTGGGTGGGTTCGGCTTCGATCATGCCTACATGGTCAAAGTCCCAAGACACCGAGCCAGAAGTGCCTTGCTGGCCCTTGCGGAACAGCACACGCATCTCGGACGCGGTGCGGTTCACGTTGTCGGTCAGCACTTCGATCATCACCGGCACCTGATGCGGGGCAAAGCCTTCGTAAATCACGCGGTCGAAGCTGACGGCGTCACCCAGCAAGCCTGCGCCTTTTTTGAT
>CAYRBW010000374.1:0-1796 GCA_964422575.1 uncultured Limnohabitans sp. | reverse complement strand
CACTGGATTTGTCTCAACAAGCTTTGAAGCTGTATGAAGAACTGGCCAGACAGCAGCCCGCGCGGTTCACACCGAACTGGGCCACGAGCCTGAACAACCATGCCCCCCGATTGGCAGATGCTGGGCAGTACGATGAAGCACTGGTTTTGTCTGAGCGAGCTTTGAAGCTGCATGAAGAACTGGCCAGGCAGCAGCCCGCGCGGTTCACACCGGACTGGGCCGGGAGCCTGAACAACCATGCCACCCGATTGGCAGATGCTGGGCAGCACGATGAGGCACTGGATTTGTCTCAACAAGCTTTGAAGCTGTATGAAGAACTGGCCAGACAGCAACCCGCGCGGTTCACACCGAACTGGGCCACGAGCCTGAACAACCATTCTTATCTTTATGCCAACCAAGGCGGTATAGATAATGCCATTGCATTGGCCGAGCAATGCGTCAAGCTGCGAGCACAGTTGACCGAACAATCGCCAGCCCGCCATCAGGCTGACTGGATCACAAGTTCGTACAACTTGGTGCTGTGGCAATGGCTAGGTGAACGTTCCAACCCCAGCAACACATTGCCCGAAGTCAAGGCGTCTTTTTGCACACAGCGCGAACTGGCCGAAATTCGTTTTTTTGCCACGGCCTTGGCGTTGCTGCATGCAGCCGCTAACCAAACTTCACTGACCGAGCACGCCACGGCTTGCCAGCAAGCGTGGACACATCTTGACCGTGCGCAACTGCAAAGCTATGACGCTCTATGCTTGGTGATCAATGTGGTGTTGCACGGACATACGCATGCGCCACTGCACCCCGACTGGAACACACAGCTGCAGCGATACACCCAGCAGCGCCATGGCAAAGTGCCACAGTGGGTGCGTATGTGCGTTGAAAAGGCCGGCGTCGCTTGGCCCGATTGAGATACGCGTTCAGCGTTTCTTCTCTGGCCGCTGCCAGTTGGCGATGCTGGTTTGTTTGCCCCGCGCCACGCTCAAAGCACCCGGCTCGGTGCTCTTGGTGATGGTCGAGCCAGCGGCCACGGTGCCACCTGCGCCAATCGTCACCGGGGCCACCAGCACGCAATTGCTGCCGATGTGCACATCGGCTTCGATCACGGTGCGGTGTTTGTTGGCCCCGTCATAGTTGGCGGTGATGCTGCCGGCGCCGTAGTTGACGCGCTCGCCCACGGTGGCGTCGCCCAAATAGGCCAGATGGTTGGCTTTGGCACCTTTGGCCAGGGTGGCGTTTTTCACCTCCACAAAGTTGCCAATGTGGACCTCGGCCCCCAGCTGCGCACCAGGGCGCAGGCGGGCGAAGGGGCCAATCCGTGCGCCCTCGCCCACCGAAACGCCCAATTTTTCGCCATCGATGTGGGTGAAGGGGTGAATGACCGCACCGGCGGCGATGGTGCAGTTGGCCAGCACGCAGTTCGCACCCACTTTGACGCCATCACCCAAAGACACTTGGCCTTCAAAAATGCAGTTCACATCGATCTCGACATCTTGCGCACAATCGAGCTGGCCGCGCAGATCGAAGCGGGCCGGGTCTTTCAGGCGCACGCCTTGCTCCATGAGTCGGTGCGCCTGGCGCAGCTGGTGGGCCCGTTCCAACTCGGCCAGTTGCACCGGGCTGTTGATGCCCGCCACTTGCAGGGGATCAGAGATTTTGTGCGCCACCACAGGCACACCGTCGGCCACCGCGAACTTGACCACATCGGTCAGGTAGTACTCGCCTTGGGCGTTCTGGTTGTCCAGCCGAGCCAGCCAGGCTTTGAGCAGGCGCGCAGGCACGGCCATGATGCCGCTGTACACCTC
>CAYRBW010000373.1:0-1805 GCA_964422575.1 uncultured Limnohabitans sp. | reverse complement strand
CATAGCCGTCCTCGCGCATGGCGAGCGCGGCGTGCACGCAGCAGTAGTCGAACTCAATGCCTTGGCCAATGCGGTTAGGGCCACCGCCGAGCACCATGATTTTCTTGTTGGTGGTGGGTTCGGCTTCGCATTCAGCGTCGCCCACGCCAAAGGCGTTCCCGTTACCTTCATAGCACGAGTACATGTAAGCCGTGTCGGTCGAGAACTCCGCTGCGCAGGTATCCACACGTTTGTAGACAGGGCGAATGTTGAGTGCATGGCGACGTGCGCGCACCACGTGTTCGGTGGTCTTGAGCAACTTGGCCAAACGACGGTCGGAAAAGCCCTTCTTTTTCAAGGCGCGCAACTCATCAGCGGTGATGGCTTCGAGCGTCGTGGTTTCAACTTCGAGTTCAATCTTCACGATCTCTTCGATTTGCACCAAGAACCAAGGGTCGATTTTGGTCAAGGCAAACACCTCGTCCACGCTCAGCCCCATGGCAAACGCATCGCCCACGTACCAAATACGCTCGGGACCAGGTTCGCCCAGTTCTTTCTCGAGCACTTCACGGTCTTGGGTTTTTTCGTTCATGCCGTCCACGCCCACTTCCAAACCGCGCAGCGCTTTTTGGAAGGACTCTTGGAAGGTACGGCCCATGGCCATTACCTCGCCCACCGATTTCATTTGGGTGGTCAAGCGGCTGTCGGCAGTGGGGAATTTTTCAAACGCGAAACGTGGGATTTTGGTGACCACGTAGTCAATCGAAGGCTCGAACGACGCAGGTGTGGCCCCCCCTGTGATGTCGTTGCGCAACTCGTCGAGCGTGTAGCCCACCGCCAACTTGGCAGCGACTTTGGCAATCGGGAAACCTGTGGCTTTAGAAGCCAACGCCGACGAACGCGACACACGTGGGTTCATCTCAATGACGACCATGCGGCCATCTTTGGGGTTGATCGAGAACTGCACGTTCGAGCCGCCCGTGTCCACACCAATCTCACGCAACACCGCCAACGAGGCGTTACGCAAAATTTGGTATTCCTTGTCGGTCAAGGTTTGTGCGGGTGCCACGGTGATGGAGTCACCCGTATGCACGCCCATGGGGTCCAAGTTCTCGATCGAGCAAACGATGATGCAGTTGTCCGCCTTGTCGCGCACCACTTCCATCTCGTACTCTTTCCAGCCGAGCAGCGATTCTTCGATCAGCAACTCGTTGGTCGGCGAGGCTTCCAGGCCACGCTTGCAGATGACTTCAAACTCTTCGGGGTTGTAGGCAATGCCGCCGCCGGTGCCGCCCAGCGTGAAGCTGGGGCGAATGACGGTGGGGAAACCCACGCGCTTTTGCACATCCCAGGCTTCTTCCATGCTGTGGGCGATGCCTGAGAGCGCTGAACCCAAACCAATTTTGGTCATGGCATCTTTGAACTTCAAACGGTCTTCGGCTTTGTCGATGGCTTCAGGGGTCGCGCCAATCAGCTCGACTTTGTACTTGTCCAATACGCCGTGGTGCCACAAGTCCAACGCGCAGTTCAATGCCGTCTGTCCGCCCATGGTGGGCAGGATGGCATCTGGGCGCTCTTTGGCAATGATCTTCTCGACCGTTTGCCAAGTGATCGGCTCGATGTAGGTCACGTCTGCCGTGGCCGGGTCAGTCATGATCGTGGCAGGGTTGCTGTTGATCAAGATGACTTTGTAGCCTTCTTCACGCAAAGCTTTACACGCCTGCACGCCAGAGTAGTCGAACTCGCAGGCCTGACCAATGATGATCGGGCCTGCGCCAATGATGAGGATGCTTTTGAGGTCGGTACGCTTAGGCATAGGATTTACT
>CAYRBW010000372.1:0-1809 GCA_964422575.1 uncultured Limnohabitans sp. | reverse complement strand
GCCCAGACCTCTTTCTCGGGATGCGCGAATGCCGCTCCCATGGCCGAGGGCAGACCAAAACCCATCGTGCCGAGACCGCCGCTACTGACCCATTGGAAGGGTCGGCGGTACTTATACAGTTGGGCGGCCCACATTTGGTGCTGCCCCACGTCAGATGTGATGTACGCATCAGCATCTTTGGTCATGTCCCACAAGGTCTGGATGACCTTTTGAGGTTTGATGACTTGGCTATTGCTGTTGTCGTACTTCATGCAATCGCGTTTGCGCCAGCCTTCGACGGTTTCCCACCACTGGGCCAAGGCTTGGGCATCGGGTTTGAGACCGGATTCACGGATCATGCCCATCAGTTCGGTCAGCACGTCTTTCACGTCGCCTACGATCGGCACATCCACCTTGACGCGCTTGGAGATGCTGGACGGGTCGATGTCGATGTGGATGATCTTGCGGTCCACCGAGGCGAAATGCTTGGGATTGCCGATCACGCGGTCGTCAAAACGGGCACCCACTGCCAGCAACACATCGCAGTTTTGCATTGCATTGTTGGCTTCCAGCGTGCCGTGCATGCCCAGCATGCCCAGGAAACGTCGATCTGTGGCCGGAAAGGCCCCCAAACCCATCAAGGTGTTGGTGACCGGCACGTTCAGCATGTCAACCAGCGCACGCAACTCTGCACTGGCATTGCTCAGCAGCACGCCGCCACCAGTGTAAATATAGGGGCGCTTTGCCGACATCAGCAGCTGCAAAGCTTTGCGAATCTGTCCACCATGACCTTTGCGCACCGGGTTATAAGAGCGCATTTCGACCGACTCTGGGTATCCGGTAAACAGTGCCTTATTGAAAGACACATCTTTCGGCACATCCACCACCACAGGGCCAGGTCGACCGCTGCGTGCAATGTGGAATGCCTTTTTCATGACATCGGCCATGTCTTTGGCGTCTTTGACCAGGAAGTTGTGCTTCACGATCGGGCGTGTGATGCCCACCGTGTCGCACTCCTGAAAAGCATCCAGACCGATGGCAGCAGTGGGCACCTGCCCGCTGATGATGACCATCGGAATACTGTCCATGTATGCGGTGGCGATACCGGTCACGGCATTGGTCAGGCCAGGGCCAGAAGTGACCAAGGCGACGCCAACTTCACCCGTGGCACGGGCAAAACCGTCGGCCGCGTGCACTGCCGCCTGCTCATGGCGCACCAACACGTGCTGGATGGTGTTTTGCTTATAGAACGCATCGTAAATGTGAAGAACGGCACCGCCGGGGTAACCCCAGATGTATTGCACGTTTTCAGCTTGAAGCGCTTTGACGAGGATTTCCGCGCCGCGCAACTCTTGCGCGCCCACGGGTGTGGATGTCGATTCGGCTTTGTTCATTTCCATATTCAACCTTTGTGAATTTCTCTAACGAAAAACCTTGGGTGCCCCTGGGCTCGACTCTTGTGGAGTGGCTTTGGGACTTAAGACCACAGACATGGGCACCAAAGTGTAAAAGTGCCGGACGGTGATCCGTTTGCTTTTTTTCAATTGCAATCGCGCATTATCGCATTTGTGAAGGGCCCCGGGGAACTCGATCCAACACAAAGCAGGTCAGTGCCATAATTCCCCACGATTGGGATATCCCAGGCTGGCACATTCGTCCATTTTTTGTAACCACAGGCAAAAGCCTCGCCTCGCGAGCGCTGAAAAAAGTTGGCATCCGACTCTGAACTCTCAGAATTTCTGAAAAACGTGGAAAAAAAGGCGTTCAAACGCGCCTACTACCATGTCCGGAACGAGGACTCAGCCTTGGACATTATGCAAGACAGAATGA
>CAYRBW010000371.1:826-1810 GCA_964422575.1 uncultured Limnohabitans sp. | reverse complement strand
GGGTACTTGACCATGTCGAGCGGCGACAAACCCACGGATTGGAGCAACTCGGCCACGCGGGATTTGAGCTCTTCGGCGTCGCTGATCAGGCCGTGCTCTTTGAGCGGCTCACCAATGATGTTGTCCACCGTCCAGCGAGGGTTCAGACTGGCATAAGGGTCTTGAAAAATCATTTGGATGCGCTGGCGCATGGCCTTGGCATCGTTGGATTTAAAGGCCGCATGCGCGTCTTGACCGTCAAAGGTCAGGCCGCCACGTGTAGGCTCATACAAGCCGACCAGCAAGCGGGCCACCGTGCTTTTGCCACAGCCAGACTCGCCCACCAAGGCCAGAGTTTTGCCCCGTTCGATCTCAAAACTTACACCATCCACGGCGTTGAGCATTTGGCGCGGTTTGCGCTCAATCACGCGGTTGAGCCAAGGGGCGGACACATCAAAGGTCTTGGCCAGATCGTGTGCCACGACCAAAGCTTGCGTTTTGTGGTCGCTCATGCATTGCTCCCATTGTGCAGCCAGCAAGCGGCCTGGTTAGCACCAGCTTGGACCAAATCGGGGCGGTCTTGCCTGCAGCGATCAAAGACTTGAGGGCAGCGCGGGTTGAAGGCGCAGCCTTGCGGGATGGCATTCAGGCGCGGCATGGCACCATCAATCTGGTTCAGGCGTTCGCGGTCACTGTCCATGTCGGGGATCGAGGCCATCAGGCCTGCGGTGTAAGGGTGTGCGGGGTGGTTGATGACCTGGTGCACTGGGCCAATTTCGGCCACGCGCCCTGCATACAGCACGGCCACACGGTCACAGGTTTCGGCAATCACGCCCATGTCGTGGGTGATCAGCATGACAGCTGCGCCACGGTCTTTGCAGACCTTTTTGAGCAAACTGATGATCTGAGCCTGGATCGACACATCGAGCGCCGTGGTCGGCTCGTCGGCCACGATGAGCTGTGGTTCGGCGGCCAATGCCAAGGCGATCACCACACGTTGACGCA
>CAYRBW010000371.1:440-816 GCA_964422575.1 uncultured Limnohabitans sp. | reverse complement strand
CCCGAAAACTGGTGCGGGTAGTGGTCGATGCGCTCCTCCGCGGCCGAAATGCCGGTGTCTTTGAGTAAGTCAATCGCACGCTGACGGGCTTCTTGAGGCGTAACCGGCAGGTGCGCCAAAATGGTCTCGGTCAACTGCCGTCCGATGGTGTACAGCGGGTTGAGCGAGGTGAGTGGGTCCTGAAAAATTGCACCGATCTTACGACCCCGGATGTGACGCATCTGGTCGGCATTCAGGTGGTCAATGCGTTGACCTTCCAACAAAATTTGACCACTGGCGACGCGGCCCGGCGGCTCCAACAAACCAATGATGGCTGCTCCGGTGAGCGACTTGCCCGCACCGGATTCACCCACCACACCCAGAATTTCGCCGGGCG
>CAYRBW010000371.1:0-430 GCA_964422575.1 uncultured Limnohabitans sp. | reverse complement strand
GTTCATCAATTACAAACTCAAGCGGTAATTCTGTATCGAAAGAAATATCGTCCAGCTCACGCAGCGTGCCATGGCGGTTGGGAAATTCCACCACCAGGTTTTTGACTTGTAAAAGGCTCATCGCAATCTCGGATTCAGCGCATCGCGCAACCAGTCACCCAACAAATTGACCGACAGGGCGATCAGCACCAGCATCAGCCCCGGAAAAATCGTGATCCACCATTCGCCCGAAAACAAATAGTCATTGCCCACGCGAATGAGTGTGCCCAGCGAGGGAGAAGTCGGCGGCGCACCCACACCCAAAAAAGACAGTGTGGCTTCGGTGATGATGGCCGTGGCCACGTGGATGGTGGCCAGCACCATGACAGGGCCCATCACGTTGGGCAGCACATGTTTGACCATGATGCGCAGTGGAGCCACACCTGTCACG
>CAYRBW010000370.1:0-1820 GCA_964422575.1 uncultured Limnohabitans sp. | reverse complement strand
GCTGACAACTATGCAGCCTTCCAAAAGGCCGGCGCTGAGGTGTACATCATCACCACCGACACCCACTTCTCGCACAAAGTGTGGCACGAGACTTCGCCTGCTGTGGGCAAAGCCAAGTTCCCATTGGTTGGTGACCCAACCCACGCCCTGACACGCGCTTTTGGCGTGCACATCGAAGAAGAAGGCCTGGCCTTGCGCGGCACCTTCATCATCAACCCTGAGCTGATGATCAAGACCGTGGAAATCCATTCCAACGAAATCGCCCGTGACGTGTCGGAAACCCTGCGCAAGCTGACTGCTGCCCAGTACACAGCCGCCAACCCAGGCCAAGTGTGCCCCGCCAAGTGGAAAGAAGGCGCCAAGACTTTGGCTCCTTCCATCGACCTGGTCGGCAAGATCTAATTTTTGATCCCAAGCCCTGTTTTTCGGGGCTCTCAACACCCTACCAAGCAGGGCGTTGAGCACAGCGCACCAAAGCCACAAGCCGGGTGTGTGCTGTCCTCAACGATTCCCCCAAACCCTTTTTCCGAGGCCCCGCCACAAGCGGGACCCTGGATGTATGCACCCTGAAACAGGAGAAAACCATGCTCGACGACACCCTCAAAGCCCAATTGCAGCAATATTTGGCCTTGCTGCGCCAGCCGATCCGCCTGATCGCCTCGCTGGACGATAGCGAAACCGGCACCGACATGAAGAGCCTGCTGGAAACCATCGTGGGCCTGTCCGACAAGGTCACGCTGGACACCTCGGGCAACGATGCGCGCAAGCCGTCTTTTGTGGTGGCGCGTGAAGGCGAAACTCAAGGCGTGCGCTTTGCCGGTTTGCCCCTCGGCCACGAGTTCACCTCTTTGGTCTTGGCCTTGCTTTGGACCGGTGGCCACCCGCCCAAGGTCGAGTCCGAGATCATCGAATCCATCAAAGGCTTGGACGGCGACTTCAGCTTCGAGGTTTACATGTCGCTGAGCTGCCACAACTGCCCCGACGTGGTGCAGGCCTTGTCGCTCATGGCCATCTTCAACCCCAAGGTCAAAACCGTGGTGATCGAAGGCGGTGCGTTCCAGAAGGAAGTGCAAGAGCGCCAGATCATGGCTGTGCCCATGGTCTTTTTGAATGGCCAGGTGTTCGGCTCAGGCCGCATGAGCGTGGAAGAAATCGTGGCCAAGCTCGACACAGGCGCGGCCACCCGAGAAGCCGCCAAGCTCGACGCCAAAGACCCCTATGAAGTGCTGATCGTGGGCGGTGGCCCCGCTGGCGCGGCGGCTGCCGTTTACGCAGCCCGCAAAGGCATCCGCGTGGGCGTGGCGGCTGAGCGCTTTGGCGGTCAGACCAACGACACGATGGCGATTGAAAACTACATCTCGGTGCTCGAGACCGACGGCCCCAAGTTTGCCGCCGCGCTCGAAGCGCAAGTGCGCCACTACGGCGTGGACATCATGAACCTGCAGCGGGCGGACAAATTGACCCCCGCGGGTGCCGACGGTTTGGTGCACATCCAGATGGAAAACGGCGCGACGCTCAAAGCCAAAACCGTGATCTTGTCCACCGGTGCCCGTTGGCGCAACGTGAACGTGCCCGGCGAGTCCGAGTACAAAAACAAAGGCGTGGCTTACTGCCCGCATTGCGACGGCCCGCTGTTCAAGGGCAAGCGCACCGCTGTGATCGGTGGTGGTAACTCCGGCATCGAAGCCGCGATTGACTTGGCGGGCATCGTAGAGCACGTCACGGTGATCGAGTTCGCCGAGCAGCTCAAGGCCGACGCGGTGTTGGTGACTAAGTTGCACAGCTTGCCCAACGTGACGGTGCACACCAATGCGCAGACC
>CAYRBW010000369.1:0-1836 GCA_964422575.1 uncultured Limnohabitans sp. | reverse complement strand
CATGGGGACAGCCGCTGGCTTTGAAAATGGCACAGACTCTGGTGGGCCATGCCCATCAAAGGGCATGCGTTATGGCGTCGGCTATGGCTGGGCGGATTCAAAAGTGAAGTGCAACACCTGCCAACCCTGTAAGGTCCGCAGATGCAAAACACCCCGTCCAAGCACTATCAGCAACTCCAGCCAGAAGAACGTATGACCCTGGCCAGCCTGGTTCAGCAACAGTACACAGCGTGCGAGATAGCCAAAGTGCTCAAGCGCTCAACCAGCACCGTCACCCGAGAGCTCAAGCGCAATGCCCAAGGCTCTGGCTACTGCAGCCAAGCGGCGATCACGTGCAGTCGACTTCGACGCATTCAGGGGCGAGCGCCCAAAAGGCTGCACGAAGATGGCATCCTCTTTGGCGTTGTTCATCATTTTTTGTGCAACCGTTGGTCGCCCGAACAAATTGCGCTGACACTGGCACACATTTACCCCAAAGGCCATGAGCTGCGCGTGTCACACGAAACCATCTACAACTGCATCTATGCCCAGCCCGTTGGCGAACTCAAGAAGGACTTGATCCAGGCCCTGCGCCACGCACGCAACAAGCGCGTGCCTCGCAGCAAAGGGCAAGATCGAAGGGGGCTCATCCCGGACATGCTCAGCATCCATCTGCGTCCCCCAGAGATTGAAGATCGCCTGTTTCCTGGCCACTGGGAGGGCGACTTGATCAAGGGCAAGGCCAACGCCAGCGCGGTGGGCACTTTGGTTGACCGCACCAGCCGCTTGCTGATGCTGGTCAAGCTGCCCAATGTCCAGCCCGCCAGTGCGGCCAATGTGCTGCAAGGCTTCACGAACAAGCTGCTGAGCATTGCCCAGCCGCTGCGCCAGAGCATGACCTATGACCAAGGCCGGGAGATGGCGATGCACAAACAGCTCAGTCAGAACACGGGCATTGCGGTGTACTTTTGCGACCCGCATAGCCCCTGGCAGCGTGGCTCCAATGAGAATATGAACGGACTGGTGCGCCAGTACCTGCCAAAGGGCACAGACCTGTCGATCTACAGCCAAGAGCAGCTCGATGCCATTGCCGATGAAATCAACAACCGTCCTCGCAAGGGCTTGGGAGTACGATCTCCCTTAGCAGTTTATCGGGAACTCCTCCTGAACAGCCCTCAGCACTCCACCCTCATCCATTGAAATCCAGGGTGTTGCACTTCACTTTTGAATCCGCCCACCTATTCCGGCTATTTTGGCATTGGTGTTTAACCTAATATTAATTTATTAATGAAATATTAATATCCGGTTCGTCGGGGTTGAAGTGGGCATTTCGCCGCCTCGCACATCCACTCAGGCCCCAGTGGCCACTACCGGGAGACTCTCTTGAAAACTTTGAAAATGTTCCAGCGTTCGATCTTGGCCACAGCCGCAGTGCTGGCCGTTGCGGCACATGCCGGTGAAGTCGAAGTGCTGCACTATTGGACCAGTGGCGGCGAAGCCAAATCGGCCGCTGCCTTGAAGGCGACTTTGCAAGCCAAAGGCCATGCCTGGAAAGATTTTGCGGTGGCCGGTGGCGGTGGTGACAACGCCATGACCGTGCTCAAGTCGCGCGTGGTCTCGGGCAATGCCCCGGCAGCGGCCCAGATCAAAGGCCCTTCTTTGCAAGAGTGGGCAGCTGAAGGTGTGCTGGCCAACATCGACGATGTGGCCAAGGCCGAGAAATGGGACAGCCTGCTGCCCCCCGTGGTCGCCAACGTCATGAAGTACAAAGGCAACTACATTGCCGCACCCGTGAACGTGCACCGTGTGAACTGGCTGTGGGCCAGCAACGCTGCGTTCAAGAAAGCCGGCGCCAAA
>CAYRBW010000368.1:0-1847 GCA_964422575.1 uncultured Limnohabitans sp. | reverse complement strand
CGCTGGACCGCCAAAGCCGCACGCTCAGCGGCGGCGAGGTGCAGCGCATCAACCTCACCACCGCCTTGGGCACGTCGCTGGTCAACACCCTGTTTGTGCTGGACGAGCCCAGCATTGGCCTGCACCCGCGCGACATGCACCGCATCACCTTGGCCATGCACCGCCTGCGTGACGCAGGCAACACGCTGGTTGTGGTGGAGCACGACCCGGCCGTGATGCTGGCCGCTGACCGCATGATCGACATGGGACCCGGCCCCGGCGAGCGCGGCGGCGAGATCGTGTTCGACGGCACCACCGCCGACCTGCGCAATGCCGACACGCTCACGGGTGCATATTTGGGTGGCCGCAAACAAGTGGGCCTGGGCTTCAAGCGCATGGTCAGCGACAGCACGCCACGTTTGATTTTGGAAGGCGCACGCGAGCACAACCTGCAAAACATCAGCGTGGACTTTCCGCTGCAGCGCTTGGTCACCATCACCGGTGTCAGTGGTTCGGGCAAGTCGAGCTTGATTCAAGACGTGTTGGCCCCGGCGCTGATGCGCCACTTTGGAAAAGCCACAGAAGCACCCGGCGCACACGACCGCCTGCTGGGCGCGGACCACCTGAGCGATGTGGTGTTTGTGGACCAATCGCCGATTGGCAAAACCGCCCGCTCCAACCCGGTGAGCTACGTGGGCGCGTGGGACGCTATCCGCGAAATTTTTGCCACCGCGCCACTGTCGCGCCAGCGCGGCTACACCGCCAGCAAGTTCAGCTTCAACGGTGGCGATGGTCGTTGCCCCACCTGCGGTGGCTCGGGTTTTGAGCATGTTGAGATGCAGTTTTTGAGCGACGTATATTTGCGCTGCCCCGATTGCGATGGCCAACGCTACCGCCCCGAAATTTTGGAAATCACCGTCGAGCGCCAGGCCATCGGCGGCGCGGTGCGCCACCTCAACGTGGCCGATGTGCTGGACCTCACGGTGAGTGAGGCCGCCGCCTTGTTCGCGCAAGACCGCGACGTGATCCGTGCCTTGCAGCCCATCGTGGACGTCGGGCTGGAGTATGTGAAGCTCGGCCAACCTGTGCCCACGCTGTCGGGTGGCGAGGCGCAGCGCCTCAAGCTCGCAGGCTTTCTGGCCGAGGCCGCCAAAAGTGCCTCCAAAAGCCGTCAAAGTCTGGCGCGCAAGGGCACCTTGTTTTTGTTTGATGAGCCAACCACCGGGCTGCACTTTGACGACATCGCCAAGCTCATGCGCGCTTTGCGCAAGTTGCTCGAAGCGGGGCATTCACTCATCGTCATCGAGCACAACTTGGACGTCATCCGCGCCAGCGATTGGTTGATCGATTTGGGGCCAGAAGGTGGGTATGCCGGGGGCTTGATCGTGGCCGAGGGCACGCCTGAGGATGTGCGCCAGCACGCAACATCGCACACAGGGTTGGCGTTGCGCGAGTACGCTGCTTCGATGGGTGAGGTGTTTGGTGTGGCTGAGCGCGCGAGTGCGGATGTATACGTTGGTGGGGGCGAGGCAGCAGTGTCAGCGGGTTCCTCATATGGCAGGGGTACGCCAAAATCGTCACCCTTTGACACCGCTGCCTCACTGGCGAAAGTTCGAGGCGGGGCTGGCGCAACTTCAATTGCCCCAGCCGCTCGGCGCACCCCTGTGTTGAACAACAACATCCAGATCGTCAACGCCAAAGAGCACAACCTCAAAAACCTGAGTGTGGACATCCCACGCGGCAAGTTCAACGTGGTCACAGGCGTCAGCGGTTCGGGCAAGTCCACCTTGGCCTTTGACATCCTGTTCAACGAAGGCCAGCGCCGTTATCTGGAAAGTCTGAATGCCTACGCCCGCTCCATCGTGCAG
>CAYRBW010000367.1:1609-1860 GCA_964422575.1 uncultured Limnohabitans sp. | reverse complement strand
ACGTAGTGGACAACGCTTTTTTAGACCCCACGCCCATCCCTGATGGTGACCCAGTCGCCAAGTTTGAATACCAGGGCCGCGTTTATGAAAACGTCACACGCGCCCAGTTGCTCAACACCCCCCAGCTGTTTGGCTACACCGTTTTTGGCAAAGTCACGTCCGGCATGGACGTGGTCCAAAAAATCCGCAACACGCCCACGGGCGCTGGCGGCCCCTTCCCGACCGATGTTCCCCGAACGCCGGTTGTCATC
>CAYRBW010000367.1:0-1599 GCA_964422575.1 uncultured Limnohabitans sp. | reverse complement strand
AGCAACCCACAAGTTGAACTGCACATCACCGGCTACGGCGTCATCACCCTCGAACTGAACGCTGAAAAAGCCCCCAAGTCGACCGAAAACTTTCTCACCTATGTAAACAAAGGCCACTACAACAACACGATCTTTCACCGTGTGATCCCTGGTTTCATGGTCCAAGGCGGTGGTCTTGAACCCGGCATGGCCCAAAAACCCACCGACGCCACCATCGAAAACGAAGCCAACAACGGTTTGAAAAACGACGAATACACCGTGGCCATGGCCCGCACCTCGGCACCTCACTCGGCCACAGCCCAGTTCTTTATCAACGTCGCCAAAAACGACTTCCTGAACCACACTGCGCCCTCCATGCAAGGCTGGGGTTATGCCGTGTTCGGCAAAGTGATCAAGGGCACTGAAGTAGTCGACCAGATCAAAGGCGTAAAAACCGGCAATCGCGGCGGCCACGGTGATGTCCCCAAAGAAGACGTCGTGATCGAAAAAGCTGTCGTCATCTGAGCGTGCCCCGCCATGGCTGACCCGCGCACCACCCGGCCGAGTATCGGCTTGCTGAGCGCGCCGGCGACATGGCAAACCGTGGACCTGATCTCGGACTTGCATTTGCAGGCTTGCGAGACCGCCACGTTTAAAGCTTGGTGTGACTACATGACCCGCACCCCTGCGGATGCGGTGCTGATTTTGGGTGACTTGTTTGAAGTCTGGGTGGGCGACGATGCCGCCGCCCAAGACCCGTTTTTGCAAAGCTGCGCCGAGGTCTTGCGCCAAACCGCGCAACGCGCCTATGTGGCTTTCATGCCCGGTAACCGCGATTTTTTAGTGGGCCCGGATTACCTGAGCAGCTGTGGCGTGGAACCCCTGACCGACCCCACCTTGCTCGAACTGGGCACACAGCGCATCTTGCTCACCCACGGCGACGCTCTGTGCTTGGACGATAGGCCTTACCAAGCCTTCAGGCTGCAGGCGCGCAGCCCCCAATGGCAGCAGGCGTTTTTGACCAAGCCTTTGGCCGAACGTCAGGAATTTGCCCGGAGTTTGCGGGCGCTCAGCGAGTCACAAAAGCACGAGGGCATGACCTTTGCCGATGCCGATCTGGAGATGAGCATTTTCTGGCTCGCAGAGGCCCAGGCTGATCGCTTGGTGCATGGTCACACCCACCGACCAGCAGACCACGCCTTGGGTCCGGCACAGCGCCATGTGCTGAGCGATTGGTCACTGGACCACGCCCCTGCGCGTGCGCAGGTGTTCAGGCTGCAGCGCAATGGCACTTCACAGCGCATCGATTGGCTGTAAAGCGACTCTTTTTTCAAGACCTATCACCATAAAAACGGCCGCTCATGAGCGGCCGTTTTTTTGTAACAGACCGATCAGCCGCGCAGCAAGTTCTTCAAGACATTTTGCAAACGGCGCGCGGTGGCCTCTTCGTGCGGGCCAGACAATACCTGCGCCACATCCTGCCCCCAGGTCTGGGCTGGTGCGGGATCATTGCGGCGTGTTAGCAGTTGCAGCTGCAGCATGCGCCGTGCAGCAATGTGCTCCGCCGGCGTTGGCGCCTCTGCCGCCATCTCCAGCCGCAGCATGGCTTCCGCAGCATCG
>CAYRBW010000366.1:0-1861 GCA_964422575.1 uncultured Limnohabitans sp. | reverse complement strand
CGCGCTTGGCGACGTTGCGGATGCGCTCGGTCGAGCCCATCGAGGTGCCGCCGTATTTGTGAACGATCAAAGCCATGTGTATTGATGAATAAAAGATGAAAGCGGATGCGCACTCTCAAACACGCATCGCAAGCGTTGACCAAGGGTTTGCCCTCAGCAAAACCCACTGATTGTACCAACCGGGCTGACATGATCTTGACCCGGCCCTCCCCCTTTCTCTCCTGGCATTGGCAGCGCAGGGGTACAGGTTCAGCTCGATTGCCAGCTCAGGTGAAGATCGACGCGCAACACAAAACCCGAGCCAACCTTCAAGTGGATCCGATGACCACGGGTGGTGCAGGAAGCCAATTGGTCCAGCAGCTCGTTCAGTTGCGCCGCGCTGGGCGTGGTGGCGTGGTGCAGCCGCAGCCAGTGGCGCAACACCAGCGCCCGTCGGGCACGACTCAAGCGCTGTAAGGCCTCGATGCTTGGCGGCACACCGATGTGCGCCAGATCTTGCGCAGCCATTTCGTTCAAGACCTCTTGTGCTTGCGCGGCGTGGGCAGCACTGCGGGCAAAGGTCTCGCGAAATGCGGGCAAAGCTTCGGCCAAGGCGGGCAGCACTTGGGCACGGATGCGGTTGCGGGTGAAGCTTTCGTCGGTGTTGGTGGGGTCTTCGACCCAGCTTTGGCCTTGACTTTGTAGCCATTGGCGCAGAGCCAAACCGGGAATCACCAAAAAAGGGCGGTGCCAAACCAGGCCCTGCCGCTGCCATTGCGCTGGCATGCTGGCCAAGCCGGGCAAGCCTGCGCCACGCGACAAGGCGATCAGCAAAGTCTCCACCTGGTCGTCTGCGTGCTGGGCGAGCGCGATGTTTCGCACCTCGGGCCACTCACTTTGCACCGCTTCGGCGAGGGCCGTGTACCGCGCTTTGCGGGCCGCGTCTTCGGGACTTTGTCCAGAAGCATGGCCAGCCTGCACCCTGCGCACCGCGAAAGGCACTTTCAGCTGCTGGCACAGCGCACGGCAGTGGGCTTCAAACGCATCGGCCGCGTCTTGCAAGCCGTGGTGGATGTGCACCGCCCTCACCTGCCCCGGCCAACGGCGGGTACAGGCCAAGAGCAAGGCGGTCGAATCGGCACCGCCGCTGAAGGCCACCGCAAAGGGAAGGCCCGGGCTGAATGCAGCCAGCGCCTGTTCAAGGTTTTGAGCCATGCATGAAACCTGACGGCTCACCTGCAGCTCATTTGCCCGCTTTGGTGTCGGTGAAGCGGCCGTAGCTGTTCAGGCGCTCATAGCGACGCTCCAACAACTCTTTGGGTTTCAGATCAGCCACCTGACGCCAAGCGTCACCCAAGGCCCGCTTGAGGAAGGACACCATTTGCTCGGTATCGCGGTGCGCACCGCCCACGGGCTCGTTGACGATCTTGTCGATCAGGCCCAAGGCCTTGAGCCGGTGCGCTGTGATGCCCAAGGCGTCGGCTGCGATTTCGGCTTTTTCGCTTGTTTTCCACAAAATCGAGGCGCAACCTTCTGGGCTGATCACCGAGTACACCGAATACTGCAGCATGAGCACCTGGTCGGCCACCGAAATGGCCAACGCGCCGCCCGAGCCGCCTTCGCCAATGATGGTGGTGATGATCGGCACTTCGAGCTGCGCCATCTCGAAAATGTTGCGGCCAATGGCTTCAGACTGGCCGCGCTCTTCGGCGTCGATGCCAGGGTAAGCGCCGGGCGTGTCCACAAAGGTGAATACGGGCAGCTTGAACTTTTCGGCCGTTTTCATGAGGCGCAGGGCTTTGCGGTAGCCCTCGGGCTTGCTCATGCCAAAGTTACGCAGGGTGCGTTCTTTGGTGTCGCGCCCTTTTTGCTGGCCCAGCAC
>CAYRBW010000365.1:0-1875 GCA_964422575.1 uncultured Limnohabitans sp. | reverse complement strand
AAGCAAAAGCGAAGACTTTGTGAAGGGGGTTACTCTGGTCGGCCACGTAATGGGGCTGAACATCAATTTGAACGTTGTAAGAAGACATTCGCGCATGTTAACTGCGACAATTCGGGCATGACAACGACCTACAAAATTGCCCCTTCTATCCTCTCAGCTGACTTTGCGCGTTTGGGCGAAGAAGTCAAAAGCGTCATTGACGCGGGTGCCGACTGGATCCATTTTGACGTGATGGACAACCATTACGTGCCTAACCTCACATTTGGCCCGATGATTTGCCAGGCCCTCAAGCCCCATGCCAAAACGGCAGCTGGATTGACGGTGCCAATCGATGTGCATTTGATGATTTCGCCCGTGGACGCGCTCGCGGCCTCGTTTGCAGAAGCGGGTGCCGACCTGATCAGTTTTCACCCGGACGCCAGCGGGCATGTGCACCGCAGCATTCAGGCGATCAAAAGCAAAGGGGTCAAGGCGGGGCTGGTGTTTAACCCGGCCGAGCCACTGGATGTGCTGGAGTGGACGATAGATGAGATTGACCTGATCCTGATCATGAGCGTCAACCCGGGTTTTGGTGGTCAGAGCTTCATCGATTCAGCCCTGCGCAAGATTGAACAGGCCCGCAAACTCATTGACGCCAGTGGCCGTTACATCCGCCTGGAGGTGGATGGCGGTATCAAGACCGACAACATCCGCCGCGTGGCCGATGCCGGGGCAGACACCTTTGTTGCGGGCAGTGCCATTTTTGGAAAACCAGATTACAAGGCCGTGATCGACCAGATGCGCGTGGCGCTGGGTTGAGCATGGCGGGCCTTGTACATGATCTGACGCAGATCGAAGCGGTCATTTTTGACTTGGATGGCACCATGGTGCACACCTTGGGTGATTTCCAAGTGGCTTTGCATCGCACCATGGCCGATCTGGACTTGCCACCTGTTTCCAATGCGCTGATCGAGCAAACCATTGGCAAGGGCTCCGAGCATCTGATTCGAACGCTGTTGGCGCATCAGATCGCGCGGCCCGATGTCAAAGGCTTGGGACAAACATGCTCTGCATTGTCGGTGGATGCCTTGTTTGAGCGTGCATGGCTGCGTTACCAACACCATTACCGCCAGATCAATGGGCAGTTCGCCGATGTTTATCCGGGCGTGCTGACCGCCTTGCAGGCTTGCGCAGATCAGGGTTTGCCCATGGCGTGTTTGACCAACAAGCCTTTGTCGTTTGCCCAGGCCTTGTTGAAAGAAAAGTCGCTGGACCATTTTTTTGCACACGTGTTTGGGGGCGACAGCTTTGAGCGCAAAAAACCTGATCCCTTGCCCATCCTCAAAACTTGCGAGGCATTCGGGTTGGCTGCAGGCAAGACATTGATGGTGGGCGATTCCAGCAACGATGCGCAAGCAGCGCATGCTGCAGGGTGTCCTGTTGTCTTGGTCACTTACGGCTACAACCATGGGCAACGGGTGCAAGACACACCTGCAGCCGCTTGGCTGGACACGCTGGCGCAGTTGCCCGATTGCTTGGGCATTTCAGTTTGATGAATGCGATGCCCTCTCCAGCTTTGCTACACTTGACTCATCATGTTCATCATCCTCAGCCACTCCTGCGCAGCTTGCCTGCCGAGCCATTCCCAAACGGAAGGCCGGGGAGCCTGGCCCTGGCGTCAGCCAGCCTGACACCATCGACTTGCGGCCATGCCCGCCACCCGCGCCCAGCATCGGTGGGCACCTGGATGAATGAAAAGCACCTCGAGCGAGGTCGCTGAGCGCTTTGGAGGCTCTAGCCTGTGATCACCGAACTTGAATTCAAAAGCCTGACCAGCCTAGGCTACAACCGCATTCCACTCATGCTGGAAGCCTTTGCGGACCTGGAAACCCCTCT
>CAYRBW010000364.1:0-1903 GCA_964422575.1 uncultured Limnohabitans sp. | reverse complement strand
ACCGTGTGGAGGCGATATTGAAAGACAGAGCAGGAATTCAACCAGCCGCGAAAGTAGTTGATGTTGGGCTAACTGTTTCTCCACCATCGACCGCTCAAAAAGTAAGCCCAGCACCACCGGAAGTTGAAACGTCCGTTCATGCGCTCAAGGCATCGGTTGACGCTCAAACGGCACAAATGCCTCCACGTATTAAACGAACCCTCTGGAAGCGGTTGGTCACGTCAGTAGGGTTCGGTGCACTTGGACTTGTCTCTGGTGTTGTCGCTTTCGGACTATTGGGTCAGGGCGATTTCGGCACCGCGCTGGTTCTGATATTCCCGCTGATCGGCTTGGTCTGGGGGTTCCGTTTTCGCAAATTTTCACGAAACACTATTCAATCATGAAGCACATTTTCTTAGCCCTATCCGTATTTGCCAGCACCCTTGCTTTGGCGCAGTCCAGCAACCCCTATGCTGATGGCAATGCCGCCGCGCCCGACGAATGGTTGTTGGTCAAGAAAGGCAACCCATGGTGGTACGAAACCAAGCCGAGTCCCACGCCTGTTCAGCTTCAAAAGCGCACACCCACGGCATCAGAACAAGCCATCATTGACCGAGCACGCGCATTGGTGGCAAATCGGCCAGCCAAAGCGTTTGTATTGATGGACGGTGACACGGTACTGTATTCAGAAACAAAAGCGCCAGCGGACGCTGATTCCGTCTTCTTTGGCTTCTCCATGGGCAAGACGGTCACAGCTATGGCAGTTGGTCAGGCCATCTGCGCCGGAAAGATCAAGCTGGAAACCAAGGCCAACGAGGTTATGCCGGAACTAAATGGCAAAGCACTGGGCAATGCCACTGTGCGCGATCTGCTGCGCATGGCATCCGGTGCGGCTGACCCCAACCCGGACAGTTCAGTATGGACACCTGAGCAGTTCAAAGAATGGGGTCGCGGAAATCTGAATCTGGTTAACTTGGTGACGGAGGATCGTATTGCCAAAGCCGCCAGGGGCGTGTTCTCAGATTTCAAGCCGGGCGAAGTGTCCACATACAAGAGTACAGACCCCTACGTGCTGGGCATCATGGTCAGCCGCGCCACGGGTACGGTGTGGAGCCAATGGATTCAGGAACAAATCTTGAACCCAATGGGTGCGGCCAAACCGGGTCTGTACGTTCAAGACCGGCAACAAAACGGGCTGGCCGACAGCGGTTTACGGATGCGTTTAGAGGATTGGATGCGGTTCGCCGTCTGGGTCAAGCGCAGTTCAAAAGAGTCGGGTTGCTTTGGTGACTACGTGCGTGCAGCTACCAGCACTCAAATCTCCAACGGAAGTAACCCCAGCACTCGCAAGATGGGCAAGCTCTTTGGTGGTTACGGTTACTTAACTTGGACGGAGAACAGCATTATTCCGAACACGGCTTGGGCTTCTGGCTGGGGTGGTCAGCGCATCGGCTGGAATACAGACCCAAACAACAATCGGATGGTCATCACTTTCTCCAACGTGGAAAGCTGGATGCCAGAGGTTTATGAGCTTGCAAAGGACTGGAACCGCTTATCCAAATAGTCGAATAAATGTGAACCATGCCGCCGCACTTGTAACAGTGCGCGGCAACATGTTTACGCGGCCAGTCGGCTGGATTGAGCGGTTGCTTTTCTCGTCTTGCCGAAGCGGATTTCAGGCTCAGGCCGCAACCAAGCACGGTGGTTTTGAGTTGGATTCTTCCACCCACTCCAGCGGTCCGGCTCATACACAAAACCGCTCTCTTTTGCCCACTCCGGTACTTCAATAATTGCGTTGGGTGCAATCACGTCTGCCCAGCGAATACCGCACTCCGGCATGGGGGGTATGGACATATCGAGTTCGTACCGCTTCATCATTTCTGTGCGCCGCCGGAAGTAGGTGGCATCGCTGTTGAAGAACTGC
>CAYRBW010000363.1:0-1911 GCA_964422575.1 uncultured Limnohabitans sp. | reverse complement strand
TCCCAGTAGTCGGCCAAGGTCTCACCCTTGATGGCGAAGACCGGCGTGCCCGCAGCGGCAATCGCAGCGGCGGCGTGGTCCTGGGTCGAGAAGATGTTGCAAGACGCCCAGCGCACTTGTGCGCCCAAGGCTTGCAAGGTCTCAATCAACACAGCCGTCTGAATGGTCATGTGCAGTGAACCGGTGATGCGAGCTCCCTTCAAGGGCTGAGCCTTGTTGAACTCTTCGCGGATGGCCATCAGGCCCGGCATTTCGGTTTCGGCGATCTTGATTTCTTTGCGGCCCCAGTCGGCCAGGCCGATGTCGGCGATCACGCAATCGGCGTTCATGGCGGTGTTCAAGCGTGCATTCATTTTCAGCTCCAAAGCAAATGTGAATAAGCCACACGCGTGGATGCAGGCACTGAATGGAAAAAACAGGCTCACCGCACGTCGAGTGGATGAGCGTCGTTGCTGTATGAAGGTTCCGAGCCTCACGCCCCGCTGCCGACTTTTGAACAAGTCAGGGGGCGCTGCAACGCTCCTCGGAAGCTGCGGATTCTACCGTAACACGACCCAAGTCATGCCAGCAGCCCCTGAATGTTCACGCCCGCCGACGGGAGGTTCTGCGGGTCAGTGCCCCAAGCCAGCCAGTCACACCAAGACTTTGTGCCCAGCTGGCCCGGTAAAATCATGCTTTTACCAGCCTTCACAGAGCTTGGCCACCACGGGGGCAGCTTTGCCACCCGCACGACCTCAGGACCCCTTGTGACCTACGCCCACGAAACCCGGCGCCGCCGGACGTTTGCCATCATTTCCCACCCCGACGCGGGTAAAACCACGCTGACCGAAAAGCTGCTGCTGTTCTCGGGCGCGATCCAGATCGCCGGTTCGGTCAAGGCCCGCAAGGCCTCGCGCCACGCCACCAGCGACTGGATGGAAATCGAAAAGCAACGTGGCATCTCGGTGGCCAGCTCGGTCATGCAGATGCTTTACCGTGAGCACGTCATCAACCTGCTCGACACCCCCGGCCACAAAGACTTCTCTGAAGACACTTACCGCGTGCTCACCGCCGTGGACTCCGCGCTGATGGTGATCGACGCGGCCAACGGCGTGGAAGCGCAAACCCGCCGCCTGATTGAGGTCTGCCGTCAGCGCGACACGCCCATCATCACCTTTGTGAACAAGATGGACCGCGAAGTGCGCGATCAACTCGACATCCTCGACGAAGTTGAGCGCGAGCTGGGCATGCCCTGCGTGCCCATGACCTGGCCCGTGGGCCAGGGCAAATCGTTTGGCGGCATCGTCAACCTGCGCACGCAGGCCATGACGGTGTTCGACTCCGGCAGCGAACGCCTGCCGCAAGACTTTGAAACCATTCCACTGACCGAGCAAACCCAACTGGCCAAGCGCTTTGGCCTGGAGTGGCAAACCGCCATGGACAGCATGGCGCTGGCCACCGGCGCATCGCCCGCGTTTGACGAAGCGGCCTTCTTGGCGGGCAAACAAACACCTGTGTTCTTTGGCTCCGGCGTGAACAACTTCGGTGTGATGGAAGTGCTCGACGCCTTGGTCGATCTGGCCCCCGCCCCCAAACCCCGGACCAGCAACTTGCTGGTCAACAAACAGCCCGTGGTCAAAGAAATCCAACCTGAAGACAGCGCGTTTTCGGGTGTGGTGTTCAAGGTGCAGGCCAATATGGACGCCAACCACCGCGACCGCATCGCCTTTGTGCGCATGGCGTCTGGCAAATACACCCCCGGCATGAAGCTCAAGGTGCAACGCACCGGCAAAGAACTGCGCCCCACCAGCGTGGTCACCTTCCTCAGCCAACGGCGTGAAGCGGTCGATGAAGCCTATGCGGGCGACATCATCGGCTTCACCACCCACGGCGGCGTGCAGCTGGGCGACACCATCACCGATGGCGCCAATC
>CAYRBW010000362.1:0-1916 GCA_964422575.1 uncultured Limnohabitans sp. | reverse complement strand
GGCCGATGCCATCAAGAAGTACGGCATCAAGACCGACAAGATCAACCCGCTGTACGCATAAATCCGGGAGACACACATGGCATTGGTAGAAGTACAAGTCCCGGACATCGGGGATTTTGATGAAGTGACCGTCATCGAGTTGATGGTCAAAGTGGGCGACACCGTGAAAGCCGAGCAATCGCTGATCACTGTGGAGTCTGACAAAGCCTCAATGGAAATCCCATCGAGCACGGCAGGCGTCGTCAAGGAAATGCGCGTCGCGCTGGGCGACAAGGTCAAACAAGGCTCGGTCGTGCTGGTGGTGGAAGCCGCTGGCGCGGTGGTTGCGCCCGCTGCTGCACCGGCTGCCGCTGTGGCTGCACCAGCGCCTGTTGCTCCTGCCGCTGCGGCGGTCGTGGCCGCAGCACCTGCGGCATCTGGCCCGGTGCAAGTGCATGTGCATGTGCCCGACATTGGCGATTTCAAAGACGTGGCCGTCATCGAAGTCATGGTCAAGCCCGGCGACACCATCAAAGTCGAGCAATCGTTGATCACCGTCGAGTCCGACAAAGCCTCGATGGAAATCCCGTCTTCCGCTGCGGGCGTGCTCAAAGAGCTCAAAGTCAAAGTGGGCGACACGGTCAACATCGGTGACCTGCTGGCCATCTTGGAAGGCACTGTGGCGGCAGCTACGCCTGCGGCATCTGCTGCTGCCCCCGCAGCTGCTGTGGCCGTTGCGCCAGCGCCTGCTGCGGCGCAAACCTCTGTAGCAGTTGCTGCCGTTGCCGTGGCAGCGCCAGCTCACACCCCTGGTGGCACCACGGCGGGCTTGCCACATGCGTCGCCCTCGGTTCGCAAGTTCGCTCGCGAACTCGGTGTGCCGCTGGACGAAGTCAAAGGCTCCGGCCTCAAGGGCCGCATCACGGCAGACGACGTGCAAACCTTCACTAAAGCCGTCATGTCCGGCGCTGCGCAAACCAAGGCGCAAGCGGCCAAAGCCCCTGCAGCATCGGGCGGTGGTGGCTCCGAGCTGGGATTGATCCCATGGCCGAAGGTCGACTTTGCCAAGTTCGGCCCGATCGAGCGCAAAGAAATGGGTCGCATCAAGAAGATCAGCGGCGCGAACTTGCTTCGCAATGCTGTTCTGATTCCAGCGGTCACCAACCACGATGATGCAGACATCACCGAGTTGGAAGCCTTCCGCGTGTCGACCAACAAAGAGAACGAAAAGTCGGGCATCAAAGTCACGATGCTGGCGTTCTTGATCAAGGCTTGCGTGGCCGCGCTCAAGAAATACCCCGAGTTCAACAGCTCGCTCGACGGCGATGCACTGGTCTACAAAAACTACTGGCACATCGGCTTTGCGGCTGACACGCCCAATGGGTTGATGGTTCCCGTCATCAAAGACTGCGACAAAAAAGGCGTGCTGCAAATCAGCGCCGAAATGTCAGAGCTGGCCAAGAAAGCCCGCGACGGCAAACTCGGCCCCGCCGAAATGACAGGTGCAACTTTCACCATCTCTAGCCTCGGCGGCATTGGTGGTAGATACTTCACGCCCATCATCAACGCGCCCGAAGTGGCCATCCTCGGTGTGTGCAAGAGCACCATGGAACCCGTGTGGAACGGCAAAGAATTTGTGCCACGTTTGATGTTGCCTTTGAGCTTGACGTGGGATCACCGCGTCATCGACGGCGCAGCAGCGGCACGCTTCAACGCGTTCCTCGGTCAAATCCTCGGCGACTTCCGTCGCGTGTTGCTCTAAGCCAAAGGAACTGATATGGCAATGATTGATATCAAAGTTCCAGACATCGGCGACTTCGACGAAGTGGCTGTGATTGAGTTGCTGGTCAAAGTGGGCGACACCGTCAAAGCAGAGCAATCGCTCATCACCGTGGAGTCCGACAAAGCGTCGATGGAAATTCCATCCTCACACGCGG
>CAYRBW010000361.1:0-1948 GCA_964422575.1 uncultured Limnohabitans sp. | reverse complement strand
ATCAAATACACCGTGCCGTCAAAGTCGCGGTGCTTGGACAAGTGTTTGGCCGCTGCCAGCAGCATGGCCGTGTGGCCGTCGTGGCCGCAAGCGTGCATCTTGCCTTGGTGTTTGCTGGCGTGGGCGAAGGTGTTGAACTCCTGCATGGGCAGCGCGTCGATGTCGGCGCGCAAGCCGATGCCACGCCCGCAAGCACCGCCGTCACGTCCGTGCACGATGCCCACCACACCGGTGGTGCCCATGCCGCGGTGAATCGGGATGCCCCAGTCGGTCAACTGCTTGGCCACCACATCGGCGGTGCGCACTTCCTGAAAGCACAGCTCAGGGTGGGCATGAATATCTTTGCGAATGGCCGCGATGCTGGCCGCGTCGGTGAGGATGGAGTCGATGATTTTCATGAATGCAGTCTAGCGGGACTTGACGATCTTTGCCAAACCAATGCGACAAATGACCCGACTGTTGCCTTGGTGCCCGAGACAAGGTGGAAAATCGCGCACATCGGTGGGCGTTTTGGATTCAAAGCGGTCATGGTGGCTGCCACGGGCAGTGCGGGGGCAAAACTTCACCTTCTGAGTGCATCCACGTGTGTTGCTGGTGGTGAAGAAGCAATTTGTCGGAGGCCCATGAACCGTGGGTGGTGGAGCGCAACGGGCTGCGCATTGCTTTCTTGAGTGACAACGAATTCATGCCTCGCTGTTTTGACGCGGACCACAATACGCCCTGTGCCGTGCTGACACGGTGCACGACAATCGGCTTTTGACAGGACGCGACCCATGAACGACACCTCCACCACCTTGGTGCGCGGCGCTTGCCCGCACGACTGCCCAGACACCTGTGCCTTGCTGACCACGGTGGAGAATGGCCGCGCCATCCAAGTGCAAGGCAACCCGGCGCACGCCCCGACCGCTGGTGTGCTGTGCACCAAGGTGTCGCGCTACACCGAGCGCACTTACCACCCGGATCGCCTGTTGACGCCGATGAAGCGCGTTGGCCCCAAAGGTTCGTGCCAGTTTGAGCCCGTGACCTGGGACGAAGCACTGGACGCCATTGCCGCCCGGCTGAAAACCATCGCTGCACGCGACCCCCAGGCGGTGCTCCCTTACAGCTACGCAGGCACCATGGGCCTGGTGCAAAGCGAGTCGATGGCGGCGCGGTTTTTCCACCAACTGGGTGCATCGCTCTTGGACCGCACGATTTGCGCCTCGGCCGGGGCCGAAGCCCTGACGCAGACCTTGGGCAACAAGGTGGGCATGAAGGTCGAGTTTTTTGCCGAATCCAAGCTCATCGTCATCTGGGGCAGCAACTCGATTGGCAGCAACCTGCACTTTTGGCGCATCGCCCAAGCGGCCAAGCGCAACGGGGCCAAGCTGGTGTGTATTGACCCCCGGCGCAGCGAAACGGCCGAAAAATGCCACGAACACATCGCCCTGCGCCCTGGCACCGACGCCGCGCTGGCGCTGGCCCTCATGCACGAGTTGATTGTCAATGGCTGGCTCGATCAGGACTACATCGACCGCTACACCTTGGGCTGGGACGCCCTGAAAGCGCGTGCCTTGCAATGGACGCCCGAACGCGCAGCAGAAGTGTGCGGTGTGCCGGTCGAACAAATTCGCCAACTGGCCCGCGACTGGGGCACCACCCAGCCCGCCGCCATTCGCCTGAACTACGGCATGCAGCGCGTGCGCGGCGGCGGCAATGCAGTGCGGGCGATTGCCTGCTTGCCTGCGCTGACCGGTGCTTGGCGTCACCGAGCGGGGGGCTTGCTGCTCAGCAGCTCGGGGCATTTTCCGGTGCGGCGTGCGGCCTTGCAGCGGCCCGACTTGTTGGGTGAACGGCGTCCGCGCACGATCAACATGGTGACCATTGGCGACGACTTGCTGCGCCCAGCGTCGCCCGCATTCGGCCCGCAGATTGAGGCGTTGATCGTCTACAACAGCAACCCGGTGGC
>CAYRBW010000360.1:0-1952 GCA_964422575.1 uncultured Limnohabitans sp. | reverse complement strand
ACGCCGCGCTGACCCGTCTGGCCAAAAAAGGCCTGCCCTACATCAGAGTGCTAACCGACCCGACCATGGGTGGCGTGTCCGCAGGTTTTGCCTTTTTGGGTGACGTGGTGATCGCCGAGCCCAAAGCCCTGATCGGCTTTGCTGGCCCCCGCGTGATCGAAAGCACCGTGCGCGTCACCCTGCCAGAAGGCTTCCAACGGGCCGAGTTCCTGCAAACCAAGGGCGCGGTGGACTTCATCTGTGACCGCCGTGAACTGCGCAAAACCATCGCCAGCACGCTGGCCATGCTGCAGCGCCAGAGTGCTGATGCAGTGAGCTGACGCGGGCGAAAGGATTCAGTCGCAGGGGCGTCCTCCCACCAAAAAACGACTCAGGTCTTGGATAGGAGCGAGCCCCTGCTCGCAAATAGCTGCCGGCACCTATAAAAAAGCTATTCGGTGGCTCAGTACATCCAACTCATCTGCAACTGAGCCAGCACCATGCCCACCAATTGCAGCACCAGCAACAGGGCGATGGGCGACAAATCCATACCACCGATCATGGGCACCACACGCTGGAAAGGCCTCAAAAAGGGCTGACTCAAGCGCGCCACCAGGCTGTACATGGGTGCGCGAGGGTTCACCCAGGACAGTACCGCCAACACCAGCACCAGTGCACTCAGGGCAGAGACCACCAGCTGCGCCATGCCCACCAGACTCACCAAGGGCAACAAACCGAAAGTGCCCTGCCCGCCCGCCACCAGCCACAGCAGCGTGTACTGCACCAGTTTGACGAGGAAGGCCCCCACCAGGCTCGACAAATCCCAAGCCGACCACGGTGGAACAACCCGGCGCAGCGGCAACAGCAACCAATCAGTGACAGCAAACACAAATTGGCCCAAAGGCTGATGGAAAGAAATGCGCTGCCACTGCATCAAAAACCGCAGCAAACAGGTGCCTGCGATCAGGCCCGCCACCACATCCAACACCAAACTCACCATCTGGAACAACATCGTTTTTCTCCTGCTCGTGCGATGATACCCAGATGCCTGAACGCGATGCGCCATCCCCTGCCGCCCTCACGGAATTGCCCTTGTTCCCCTTGGGCACGGTGTTGTTCCCGGGCGCTTTGCTGTCTTTGCGGTTATTTGAGTTGCGTTACCTGCAAATGATTGGCGAGTGCGAGCGTCAGGGCACCGGCTTTGGCGTGGTCACCCTGACCCAGGGCCGCGAAGTGCACCGCCCAGGCGCAGCAGCAGAGCAATTCGAGGCCATGGGCACCCGGGTGCAGATTGAGCGCATCGAGCGGCCGCAGCCCGGTCTGGTGATGGTCTGGTGCCGAGGTGTAGAAAAGTTTCGCATCGAGGCCACACAACAACGCAGCGACGGCCTCTGGCTGGGCCAAGTACAAGCCTTGTCGCCCGAGTCCGCCGTGCAGGTGCCCGAAGACCTTCAGCACCTGTCGACACAAATGCACGAAGTTCTGACCCAGCTGAGCGCTCAGCCCAGCGTGGTGCCGCCATGGAACGAAGCCTAGCGGCTGCAAGACTGCAGCTGGCTGTCTCAGCGCTGGGGTGAGTTGCTGTCTCTGCCTTTGCAGATGAAATACCGACTGTTTGCCCTGCAAGAACCCTTGATGCGACTGGAATTGGTGGGCGATGGGGTGACCCCGTCGGAACCATCCACCAAGAACCCGACCAACCCAGGCCAAAAGCCCACGGCAAACTCTTAAAATAGACGGCTTTGCGCCTTGGCGCAGTCACAGCTCCCCCGAAACCCCGGTTCAGGTGCCCAGCACACCCAGCCCAACCACTGCCCGCCATGTCCGACACGAACGCCAATGCCCCAGCCGCGCCAGCCCCACAAGATGAAAACCAGCTGATCGCTGAGCGCCGCGAAAAACTCAAGGCCATGCGCCAAGCGCAGGCCGACGGCAAAGGCGTGGCCTTCCCCAACGACTTCAAGCCCGAGCAC
>CAYRBW010000359.1:0-1956 GCA_964422575.1 uncultured Limnohabitans sp. | reverse complement strand
AGGCGTGGAAATTCGCTACTACAGCATCATCTATGACGCTGTGGACGAACTCAAGGTGGCAATGTCCGGCATGCTGGCCCCAGAGCAGCGCGAGGAAATCATTGGCACGGCCGAGATCCGCACAGTGTTTGTCGCCTCCAAGATCGGCACCGTGGCCGGTTCGTACATCACCTCGGGCATGGTGCATCGCAATGCCAAGTTCCGCCTTCTGCGCGACAACGTGGTCATCTACACCGGCGATGTCGATTCGCTCAAGCGGCTCAAGGACGACGTCAAGGACGTCAAGGAAGGCTTCGAGTGCGGTATCAAGCTCAAGAACTACAACGACATCAAAGAAGGCGATTACCTCGAATTCTTCGACGTCAAGGAAGTTGCGAGAACGCTGTAAATGGCGCGTAAAAAGCAGTCCTCTGTGCCCAACCGCGGTTTCCGCGTGGCCGACCAGATCCAACGGGATCTGGCCGAGTTGATTGCGCGTGAGTTGAAAGATCCGCGTGTCGGCATGGTCACGATCAATGCGATCGAGGTCACACCCGACTACGCACATGCCAAGGTCTACTTCAGTGTTTTGACGGGTAACTCCGATGAGGCGACAGAAGGCTTGAATGCGGCCGCAGGTTTTCTGCGCAACGGTTTGTTCAAGCGCTTGTACATCCACACTGTGCCAACTTTGCATTTCTTGTTTGACCGCACCACTGAACGTGCGTCTGACATGAACGCCTTGATTGCCAAAGCGGTGTCGTCTCGCGCCCAGGAGGACTGAGCATGAACGCGCCACGCACCAGGGTGCAGCGGCGCCCTGTGCACGGGGTGCTTTTGCTCGACAAACCGCTGGGTCTTTCCAGCAACCAGGCTTTGCAAAAAGCCAAGTGGTTGTTACGGGCTGAAAAAGCAGGCCACACCGGCACTTTGGACCCATTGGCAACAGGGGTTCTGCCTTTGTGTTTTGGCGCAGCCACCAAATTCAGTCAGCAGCATCTGGATGCCGACAAGACCTATGAGACCACGGTCCGATTGGGATTGAAAACCAGCACAGGTGATGCGGAAGGCGATGTGATCTCTGTCCGAGAAGTGTCATGTTCAGCCGGTATGGTGGTTGAAGTGTTGGATCGGTTCATGGGCCCGATCAGCCAAGTGCCTCCGATGCACAGTGCCTTGAAAAAGGACGGCAAGGCCTTGTACGAATATGCCCGAGAGGGCGAAACCGTTGAGCGCGAAGCGCGCAACGTGGTGATTCATGATCTGGACTTGCTGGACATGCAGTTGCAAGGCGATGCGCCATTTTTGCGTTTGCGTGTGCGTTGCAGCAAAGGCACTTACATCCGAACGCTGGGCGAAGACATCGCTGAGGCTTTGGGTTGTGGTGGTCACTTGAGCGCATTGCGCCGCGTGGTGACGGGGCCTTTTGCAGAGGCCGAGTGTGTGTCATTGTTGCAGCTGGAAGCCATGGACGAAGCGCAGCGTTTGGCAGCGTTACAACCGGTAGATGTCTTGTTGCCGAGTTACACCGAGGTGCAGCTCGACAAAGACAGTACCGATCGATTTTTGAATGGGGTCCGCAGAGTCGGCCCGTGGGGTGATTGTGATCAAGTTGCCGTGTATGGAGAACATCCTCGTGCCTTGCTGGGAACAGCGGTTGTGCATGGCGGCGAATTGATTCCGGGTCGATTGTTGAGCCCGATGGAAATTCAACAGATTTTAGAAAAATCACCTGTCAACGCGCCTTTGCTGGCCGAGCAGGTTTAAAGGAAGAGAAAGCATGAGCAAGCAAATTCGCAACATCGCCATCATCGCGCACGTTGACCACGGTAAAACCACCATGGTCGACCAACTGCTGCGTCAGTCTGGCACCTTTGCTGACCACGAAAAAGTGGTTGACACCGTGATGGACAACAACGCCATCGAACGCGAGCGCGGCATCCCCATTTTGGCCAAAAACTGTGCCGTGAGTTGGGA
>CAYRBW010000358.1:0-1967 GCA_964422575.1 uncultured Limnohabitans sp. | reverse complement strand
CTTGGCGTAGTAGCCCAGTGTGAAAATGGCACCATCAATGTCAACCCCCGAGTCCTTGGCCACAGTGCCGCTGTTGGCGGTGGCGATCTCGTAGTAAGCGTCGCGGTGGGCTTGTAGCACTTCGGTGATTTGGGTCAACAGGGCTGCGCGCTGACCGTAGTTCATGGCACGCAGGGCCGCGCCGCCTTGCTCGCGGGCAAAAGCAAAGCCTTCGGCCAGGTCGATGCCCGCGCTGGACACACGGGCCAGTTCGGTGCCGAGCACCGGGTCAAACATCGGTGTGCCCGCGTCGGTGCCGGTTTGCCAGCGACCTGCGAAAAAGTTGGGGAGCAATGGGGTCGTCATGGGGCGCTTTCCAAGAGGTGGTGTGGGTGTGCAGGCCGTGGCATGCAACAAAAAACTGTTCTTGCTGTCCAGTTGGCGGTATAAACAGCAATTGATGCACTATTGTGCGCACTTGCAAGTATGCAGTAAAGTGCATGTTTTGGGTTTGTTGAAATTTAAGGGTTTTCCCTTGTCCTTGATCAAAAGTTGAACATGAACAGTCAAGAGTCCACATTGATGGAGCCTACCGAACCGGAGACCAAGCGCAGTCCATTCTTGGAGGCGCTGGGCGAGCGCGTACGCACTTTGCGTTCGCGTCAGGGCATGACACGCCGTGCTGTCGCACTGGCTGCCGATGTGTCCGAGCGGCACTTGGCCAATCTGGAATACGGCACGGGCAACGTGTCGGTGTTGGTGCTGCTGCAAGTCGCGCAGGCGCTGCAGTGTTCGTTGGCCGAGTTGCTGGGCGACGTGACCACCATCTCGCCAGAGTGGTTGCTGATCCGTGAGTTGCTGTCCAAGCGCAGTGAGGCCGATTTGCGTCGTGCACGCTTGCAGCTGGGCGAGATGTTTGGTGAAGGTGGTAATGCGCAGGAGCGCAAGAACCGCATTGCCCTGATCGGTTTGCGCGGTGCCGGCAAGACCGCACTGGGCCAGCGCCTGGCCGATGACATGGATTTTCCGTTCATTGAACTCAGCCGCGAAATTGAGCAGTTTGCCGGTTGCCAGATCAGCGAAATCCACAACCTGTATGGTGCCAACGCCTACCGCCGCTACGAGCGCCGTGCACTTGAAGAGGCGATCCAGATTTACCCCGAAGTTGTCATCGCTACACCCGGTGGCTTGGTGTCGGACTCGGCCAACTTCAATTTGTTGCTCTCGCATTGCACCACCGTGTGGCTGCAGGCTGATGCCGCTGACCACATGGGCCGCGTGGCCGCGCAGGGCGACATGCGCCCTATGGCCGCCAGTCACGAAGCCATGGAAGACCTCAAGCGCATCTTGGAAGGGCGATCGGCTTTTTATTCCAAAGCCGACTTGGCCATCAACACCAGTGGCCGCAGCGAAGACCAGGCCTTTGAGGCTTTGCGTATTTCGGTTCGCCAGCATTTGGCGCTGCCGCTTTAATGTGTGGAAAGAAAATGCATTTCCTAGGGTAAATACTTATTAAATGAAGTAAAGTGCATGTTGTCTGCAGGGTTGGTCTGCACTAAAATTCCTATCAGCATGCAGTGAAATGCATCTGTTGACCGAAATCAACATTCCTTTCCTTAACGGAGACATCCACATGACGCAAGCTTTCCAGGTTGACTACCAGACCAACCCCTCGCAATACAAACACATCCACCTGGCCTTTGATGGCGAGATCGCGACCTTGTCGATCAACATCAATGAAGACGCCGGCATCCGCCCTGGCTACAAACTCAAACTCAACAGCTACGACCTGGGTGTGGACATTGAGTTGCACGACGCGCTGCAACGCATCCGGTTTGAGCACCCTGAAGTGCGTTCGGTGGTGGTGACCAGCTTGACGGTCCGCGTGTTCTGCTCCGGTGCCAAGATCTTCTTGTTTGGCGTGTCGACACACTTTTGGAAAGTGTATTTCTGCATGTTCACCATCGAAACCGGCGACGGGTTTGTAG
>CAYRBW010000357.1:0-1973 GCA_964422575.1 uncultured Limnohabitans sp. | reverse complement strand
CCACGCACCAATTCAGGCCATGTGCGGCTTGGCGCATGTCGGTCACCACCGGCGCCAGCAGGTGCGGAATGCCTTCGTAGACCGACATCTCCAGCATCTTGGGATCAATCATCAGCAAACGCACATCACGCGCTTCGGCCTTGTACAGCAGCGACAAAATCATGGCGTTGATACCAACCGACTTGCCCGAGCCGGTGGTTCCGGCCACCAGCACATGCGGCATTTTGGCCAGATCCACCACCACCGGGTTACCAATGATGTCCTTGCCCAGTCCCATGGTCAGCATGGACTTGGCCTCGTTATAAACCTGCGAGCCCAGGATTTCGCTCAACTTGATCGACTGGCGCTTAGCGTTGGGCAATTCCAGCGCCATGAAATTTTTGCCTGGAATCGTCTCGATCACTCGGATCGACACCAGGCTGAGCGAGCGCGCCAAGTCTTTGGCCAGATTCACCACTTGCGAGCCCTTCACGCCTGTGGCGGGCTCGATCTCATAACGGGTGATCACCGGACCCGGTGCAGCCATAACCACGCGCACCTCAACGCCAAAGTCCTTGAGCTTTTTCTCGATCAGGCGGCTGGTCATCTCCAGCGTTTCATGCGACACCGTCTCTTGGCGAAGCGTGATGGCATCAAGCAAGTCCACCTGGGGCAGTTTGCTGTCCGGCAACTCGTTGAAGAGTGGCTTTTGCTTTTCCTTGACCACGCGCTCGCTGCGCGGCACATCGACCACGGCAGGCTCAATGACCATGGGCGCAGGTGGTGGCACAGGGACAAGAACAGGCTCCAGGTCCAACTGCCCTTCAGAGGTAGGGGTCAAATGGTCCATGTCCCATTGAGGCTCAATGGCCTGCATGGGCGCATACTGCTCACGCTCGCGCAAAGCTTGCTGACCCAAAGCCAAGTCTTCTTGGATCTCTCGTTTGACATGACGGGACTGAATCAAAGCATCGATGCGCGCACCGACCTGCTCCGCCAACTGCCCCCATGAAAAACGAAACACCATGGCGACACCGGCCACCACCAATGTGATGCCCATCAAGGCAGCCCCAGTAAAGCCCAACCAGCGGACACTCATAGAGCCCACCAAATAGCCCAGCCCCCCACCACTGTGTCCCGGCAAATGGGCTTCAAGCCTGTACAGACGTGCCCACTCGATGCTGGCACTTGCCGACACCAAAACTAACAAACCCACCCAAAATACCCAACGACTACGGCGCCAATCGGCCACTGGTTGCTGCGGTTCGTCCTCTGATGAGCCGCGCAACCAACGCGCAAAGCCGACCAGCCACGCTCTACACCCAGCAGCCAGACACCACCAAGCTGAATAGCCGAATCCAAAATAAGCCAAATCGGCCAACAAAGCGCCGCCCCAGCCCATCCAATTGCGAATCCCCTGCCCCGCACCCGAAGTCGACCAAGCGGGATCCGTCGGCTGGTAGCTCACAAATGCCAGCAAGCACATGAAAAGCAAAGCCCCCCCAAGCAGCAACGCGATTTCTTGCGCAAATCGCGACCAAAACGTTGGGGGCTTCTCAACCTCCTCGGCTCGGGCCGTTGGGTTGATCAATGTGTGCAGTGAATAGGTCATAAATTAAGGCTCAAGCTTACCCGATCAAGCCGCACCCCAGAAAGCGCAAGCCCCCTTTGGAAACCCTCGCGGCCCCTTGCCTTTGATGGTTTCTTACAATCGCCTCATGGATAACTCACATCCAGCTCGTCTTTTAACTGACCGATTCACCCGATTGCACACCATGTCTGCCACTTCCAAACACGCCCAAGTCCTGATTCTCGGCTCCGGCCCTGCCGGTTACACAGCTGCTGTTTATGCCGCCCGCGCCAACCTGAAGCCTTTGTTGATCACCGGCATGGCACAAGGCGGCCAGCTCATGACCACCACCGAAGTCGACAACTGGCCCGCTGACGTGCATGGCGTGCAAGGGCCTGAGCTGATGCAACGCTTCCAGGAACAT
>CAYRBW010000356.1:0-1982 GCA_964422575.1 uncultured Limnohabitans sp. | reverse complement strand
CTGCAGGTCGGCTCCGCCGCCGTGGATGTCAAAAGTCTGGCCAAGCAACTCGCAGGCCATGGCAGAGCACTCGATGTGCCAGCCAGGACGGCCCATACCAAAGGGACTGGGCCATTTCACGTCTTCGGGCTCAGTGGGCTTGGCGCTCTTCCAGAGCACAAAGTCGAGCGGATCGTTCTTGTCGGTTTCGACCGCCACGCGCTCGCCAGCATTCAGCTCATCGAGCGACTTGCCCGACAACTTGCCGTAACCCGCGAACTTGCGCACCGCATAGTTCACATCACCATTGCCTGCACGATAAGCCAAGCCTTTTTTCTCCAAGGTGCCAATCATGCTCAGCATTTGGGGCACGTAATCAGTGGCACGGGGCTCGTGCTGGGGGCGCTCAATGCCCAGGGCATCCGCATCCTGGTGTAAGGCGTCGATCATGCGGTCGGTCAAATGGCGAATGGTTTCACCGTTTTCGAGCGCGCGTTTGATGATCTTGTCGTCAATGTCGGTCACGTTGCGCACGTAAGTGACTTGGTAGCCGCTGGCTCTCAGCCAGCGTTGCACCACATCAAAGGCAATCATCGACCGGGCATGGCCCAAGTGGCACAGGTCATAGACCGTCATGCCGCAAACGTACATGCGCACATGTCCAGGCTCGGCAGGCAAAAAGTCAGAAACAGCACGGCTCAGCGTGTTGAAAATGCGCAGACTCATGTCAAATCAAAGAAATTTCAAAAACACAAAAAACCAGCCAAGCGTTGACCCGCCTCGGGTTCTGGACAGGCAAGAAAAAGACTGGAAATTCAGCTAAAAAGCTGCCGCCATACACATGGGCAGCGGGTCTCGCAAACAGCGTGGTGGCCACAAGGCCTCCGCTACAATGAACGTTCAGTATATCCCCGCAGGGCCCCCGCTCCCAGTTCTTGGCAGCCCAGATTCCATACTTTCGGCGCGCATGCACTCCCTTTTTACATCCGTTCTGTCTTGTGCTTTGCTCCTGTTCAGTGCAGGCGCACATGCTGACGCTTACAGCGATGTAAGCCGCCTGGTCAGCGCCGAGCAATGGACCCAAGCACAGACCCAAGCCGAACAACACCTGAAAACCCAGCCCACCGACCCGCAAATGCGCCTGTTGCTCAGCCGGATTCAGGACGGACAAGGTCAAACCTCCTCCGCCATGGAAACCTTGCAGGGACTGACCCGCTCATTCCCTGAATTGCCCGAACCGCACAACAACCTGGCCGCCCTTCTGGCCCGCCAAAACCGCTACGCAGAAGCCTTGGAATCGTTGCAAGCGGCCGTACGTGCCCGTCCGGATTACGCCACGGCACTCGAAAACTTAGGCGATGTCTACATCACGCTGGCCATTCAGGCCTACCAAAACGCCAGCAAAGCCATGCCATCACAATCCCGAGCGGCCAGCAAACGGCTGGCAGCCGAGCAGATCTTGAAGTCTTCTGCGCCTTGATGTGCGCTGCGTTTGTTAAAAGGACACCATGAACCGTTTTCGTTTTTTAAGCTCTTTTGCCCTGTCGATCGCCCTGCCCTTGGCTCTGGCACTTCCAGCCGCCAGCCAGACCCAAACCAGCGGCGTGAGCAAAGTGCGCATCAGTACCACAATGGGCAATATCGAAGCCGAGCTGTACGCCGACAAGGCCCCAAAAACCGTGGCCAACTTTTTGCAATATGTGAACGACAAGCACTACGACGGCACGATTTTCCATCGAGTGATTGCGGGCTTCATGGTGCAAGGTGGTGGCTATGACGCCCAATACAAAGAAAAGAAAACCCGTGCCCCCGTGCAACACGAAGGCCGACAAGCCTTGGCTGCAGGCCTGAAAAACACCACCGGCACATTGGCCATGGCCCGCACCAACGACCCGCACTCGGCCACGGCGCAGTTCTTCATCAACACTGTCGATAACGATTTCCTCGACTTCAAGGCACCGATGGGCCAGGGCTGGGGTTACTGCGTGTTCGGCGAAGTTGTG
>CAYRBW010000355.1:0-1984 GCA_964422575.1 uncultured Limnohabitans sp. | reverse complement strand
GAAGGAAGTCGTATTGGCGGCGCCGCGGAAGCTAGGAGCGATTGGGCCGGTAGCGAGGTTGATCGACTCCGCACGGGCGACGCCGGCGCTGAGGACGGCAAGTGCCGCGAGGAACAAGCGAATCTTCATGAGGTCTTCTCTCAGAGGGTAGTTGATTGACCGGTCCGCTGGGGTGATTCACCCGCCAGCAGACTCTGGACATTGCAGCCTTGGACTGTATCATGCTGCAATGCACCAATGCTGATCCTTGCGTCTTACATTGACTTGACGTTGGGCTCGGGATTTTTTTGAGAAAGTCATACCCATGGCCAAAATATTCATCGATGGCGAAGCAGGCACCACGGGTTTGCAGATTCGTGAGCGTTTGGCGTTGATGCCCCAGATCGAGGTGTTGAGCATTGACCCGACCCGTCGCAAAGACCCCGAGGCCAAGCGTGATCTGATGGCAGCCGCTGATTTGGTCGTGTTGTGCTTGCACGACGACGCCGCCATCGAATCGGTGGCCATGATTGACAGCCTGCATGGCCGCAAGCCGCGCATTGTGGACGCTTCGACCGCTCATCGTTGCCATCCGGATTGGGTGTTTGGTTTTCCGGAATTGGCAGCCGATCAGTTTGCCGCTGTGCGCCAGGCCGAGCGCGTGGCCAATCCTGGTTGCTATGCCACTGGTGCCATTTCCATCCTGCGGCCTTTGGTCGATGCAGGTCTGATGCCGCAGGACTTTCCGGTCTGTTTGCCTTCTGTGAGTGGTTATTCCGGAGGCGGCAGAGCCATGATCGAAGAGTTCGAAGCCGGCAAAGCCCCGCTGTTTGAAGCTTACGCCTTGGGTCTCAAACATAAACACATTCCGGAAATCATGCGTTATACCGGGCTGACTTGCCGCCCTTTGTTTGTCCCGGCCGTAGGTAATTTCCGCCAGGGCATGTTGGTCCAGTTGCCCCTGCATCTGGACGCTTTGCCGGGCAAACCGACAGGTGCCGACGTGCACGAGGTCTTGTGCGCCCACTATGCGCCAAGTCAGGCTGCAGGTGGATGGGTGAGTGTGGAGCCTGCCACGGCAGATGCCAAGCTGAATGCCACAGCGCTCAACGACAGCAACAAGCTCGAAATTCGGGTGTTCGCGAATGAAGAGGCGCGCCAGGTCGTGGTCATTGCCCGTTTGGACAACTTGGGCAAGGGCGCCAGTGGCGCTGCCGTGCAAAACATCCAGTTGATGCTGGGCTTGTAAGGACCACATGGGCGTTGGTGGCTGCACAAGTGCACGGCGGGAGCGAGCCCCTGCTTGCGAAGGGCGGCGCTCCACGGGCGGCACATTCGACCGCCAGGCTGACCTCCCACATTTTGACGCTCAAACCTCGTCGTCAGCCCCCTGCACGATTTTGCGCACGACCTCGGCGTTGAACCCTCGGGTCATCAAAAAGCGGATTTGTTTGGCCCGTTCATTCGGGTCGGCTGCCGGGCGGTCAAATTTTTTACGCCAGACGCTGAGTGCCCTGCTGAACTCGGTCTCGCGCAGGTCTTCAACCGCAGCGGCCACCGCTTCACCCGACAGACCTTTGGCCGCCAGCTCTTGCTTGACCTTGGCCATACCCACTTTGCCTGCACGACGGTGCACCACCGACTCGATGGCCCGCCCGTCGTTGATGAAGTCCCGCGCTTGCAGCTCGTCCAGCGCCTTGGCCAGCTCGCCGGGCACTTCTTCGTGCGCAGTCAACTTGCGCTCCAACTCGGTGCGTGAGTGCTCTCGCTGGCTCAAAAGCCGCAGTGCGCGGCCTTTGAGTGAGGGTTGAAAACCGGGCTTGTTCAAGCTCGTTCGCCTCTCATTCGCCTTTAGGTTCGGCAATGGCCGATTCCAGCAAGCGGATGCCCAATGATTCGCGGACCTTGTTTTCGATCTCGCGGGCCAAAGCCGGGTTCTCGCGCAGGAATTCGCGGGCGTTGTCACGGCCTTGGCCGATTTTTTCGCCTTGGTAAGCGTACCAAG
>CAYRBW010000354.1:0-2017 GCA_964422575.1 uncultured Limnohabitans sp. | reverse complement strand
CCAGCGTGGCCGACTACGCCGGATTCCGCCGAAGCTGGCGGGCCGACCTGGTGGGGGAGCGGATCCGTCGCCTGGTCGAGGGCGAGGCGGCCCTGGCCTTCGATGGCAAGGGCAACCTGCTGCTCGAGGATCGGGTCCCGCCCGCGTGACCCCTGCCCTGCCCCCGAAGTGCAAGTTCCCGGCAAGGCGTGGCTACACTTGCCCTTCGGATTACGTCAGCTCTCGGGAGTGTGGCCCGTGAAAAAGGGTCGTCATCGCCGATTTGAAGAAGCTCGTGCGCTCAAGCGCACCAATGAGCCAACGTTCAACGACCTGATCGATCGGGCCGATGAACAGTCCTGTCCCGAATGCGATGCCGGGCCCGGTCACGACCACGCGTCGTGGTGCTTGGCCGAGGGTGCGCAGAAGGAACGGGAACCCGACGGTTGGGGATGACCCCACCCGTGTCCCTAGGGTGGTTCACCGCCCCAGCTTGATCCCGTCCTGACCGGCGGGCTTCTCTCTCTCACCGCCGGAAGGTTTCCCCGTGTCATTCGCCGCGCTTCGCAACGTCGCCCTCGTGGCGCACGTCGACCATGGCAAGACCACCCTTGTCGACGCGCTCCTGCGCTCCACCGGGGTGTTCAACGAACACCAGTCCGGCCACCTCGTCGATCGCGTCATGGATTCGAACGACCAGGAACGAGAGCGGGGGATCACCATCTTGGCCAAGGCCGCCTCCGTGCAGTGGGGCGACATCAAGATCAACCTGGTGGACACCCCTGGCCACGCGGACTTCGGCGGTGAAGTCGAACGCGCTTTGTCCATGGTCGACGGCGTGGTGCTCTTGATCGACGCGCAAGAAGGCCCCATGCCTCAGACCCGCTTCGTGACCAAGAAAGCACTGGCTTTGGGCCTCAAGCCCATCGTCGTGGTGAACAAGGTCGACAAGCCCGGTGCCAACCCTGACAAAGTGGTGAACGCCGCTTTTGACTTGTTCGACAAACTCGGTGCGAACGACGAGCAGCTGGACTTCCCCGTGGTGTACGCCTCCGGTATCAACGGTTGGACATCTTTGGAAGAGGGCGCTCCTGGTGAGCAGTGGGGCCCCGACATGTCGGCCCTGTTCAACACCGTGCTCAAGCACGTCAAGCCCAACGCCGGAGACCCCGCAGCGCCGCTGCAGTTGCAAATTTCTGCCCTCGACTTTTCTACCTTTGTGGGCCGTATCGGTGTGGGCCGAATCAGCCAAGGTACCGTCAAGCCCAACATGGATGTGGTCGTGATGGAAGGCTCAGACGGCTCGACCATCAAGGGCCGTGTCAACCAAGTGCTGACCTTCCAAGGCTTGGACCGCGTGCAAGTGACCGAAGCCGGTCCTGGTGACATTGTTTTGATCAATGGCATTGCCGACCTGAACATTGGCGTGACGGTGACCGATCCGGTCAACCCTACACCACTGCCCATGCTCAAAGTGGACGAGCCGACCCTGACCATGAACTTCTGCGTGAACACCTCGCCTTTGGCCGGTCGTGAAGGCAAGTTTGTGACCAGTCGTCAAATTTGGGACCGGTTGCAAAAAGAACTCCAACACAACGTGGCCTTGCGCGTCAAGGAAACCGGCGAAGACGGTATCTTTGAAGTGGCCGGTCGCGGTGAATTGCACCTGACCATCTTGTTGGAAAACATGCGCCGCGAAGGCTACGAGTTGGCCGTGTCCAAGCCCCGCGTGTTGTACCGCGACATTCATGGCGAGCGCCACGAGCCTATCGAGCTGGTGACGGCCGACATCGAAGAAAACCACCAAGGTGGCGTGATGCAAGCCCTGGGCGAGCGCAAGGGTGAGCTGGTCAACATGGAGCCCGATGGCCGCGGCCGTGTTCGCTTGGAATACCGCATTCCCGCCCGTGGCCTGATTGGTTTCACCAACGAATTCTTGAACTTGACCCGTGGTTCCGGTCTGATCTCCAACATCTTCGACGGCTATGAGCCGCATAAAGGTGAAATCGGTGGCCGCAAGAACGGTGTGCTGATTTCC
>CAYRBW010000353.1:0-2029 GCA_964422575.1 uncultured Limnohabitans sp. | reverse complement strand
ACTGTGGTCTCAACGGGGGTGCTCAAGCCTGGTCAAGCCGTGGTATTTGCCGCTTTTTTTAACTTCATCGCTATTTTTGTCTTCCATTTGAGTGTTGCAGCGACCGTTGGTAAAGGGATTGTCCAACCTGGCATTGTGGACACCCATGTGGTGTTTGGTGCACTGCTTGGGGCCATCACCTGGAACGTGATCACTTGGTACTACGGGATTCCCAGCAGTTCCTCGCACGCCTTGATTGGCGGCATTGTGGGTGCGGTCATCGCCAAGGCAGGGGCCGGTGCTTTGATTTCTTCCGGCATCATGAAGACTGTGGCCTTCATTTTTGTTTCACCTTTGCTGGGCTTCTTGCTGGGTTCCTTGATGATGGTGGCTGTGGCGAATATTTTTCGCCGTGCCAGGCCTTCTCGGGTCGACAAATGGTTCCGTCGTTTGCAACTGGTGTCGGCCGGGGCTTACAGCCTGGGCCACGGCGGCAACGATGCACAAAAAACCATCGGCATCATTTGGTTGTTGTTGATCGCGACGGGTTACGCCACCACGGCCGATGCTTCGCCTCCGAGTTGGGTCATCGTCTCTTGTTATTTGGCAATTGGCTTGGGCACCATGTTTGGCGGCTGGCGCATTGTCAAAACCATGGGGCAAAAAATCACAAAACTTAAACCTGTCGGGGGCTTTTGCGCAGAAACCGGTGGTGCCATGACCTTGTTTTTGGCCACTACCTTGGGCATTCCCGTGTCTACCACGCACACGATCACTGGGGCGATTGTCGGTGTGGGTTCAACCCAAAGGGCCAGTGCCGTGCGTTGGGGTGTCGCGGGCAACATCATCTGGGCCTGGGTCTTAACTATTCCCGCCAGCGCTTTTGTTGCAGCGCTTGCCTATTGGGTGAGTTTTCAGATTTTTGTCTGATTCTGAAGTCGATCGCTGCGGCCCAGACCGCAGCTTTGCCAAGAAAAGCCACCCGGGCGAACCGTCAGGTGGCTTTTTTATTGACTGATCAAGCGTGCAGCTTCGATTTGGTATTCGAAATAACGCTGAAAGCTGAATACCAAACTGGCCATCAAGACGGTGGTGCCCAACAGCAAAGCGATGGCGATGCCAATGATGGTGCCCCATTGGGTGCGGCCAGCAGGCGTCAGTGCATCGGCCTGGCGGTTGAATTGGCTGTTCCATTTTTCGATCGGCATCAGGCCGTACACGATGGCATTCAGTGCGCAGCTTGCGATGGTGAATCCCAATAAGGGGATCAGCACCCAGCTGATCTGATCGTCTTGACCCAATTGCTGAACACGTTCCAAGCCGTAAAAGCCAAGTGCCGTGGGGATGGGTAGCAACCAACCTAGCATGTCCCCAAAGCCGTACAGGTAAAAGCGGTGTAAACCCAAAGGGCCACCCCAAAAAGTCAACCAAGTCGCGAGTGTTTTGTTTTTCATGGTGCCGATTATTGCGGAGCGGTGCTGTCGCCAGCACCCAAAGGCTTTTCCATCATCACGACATCGAGCCAGCGGTCGAATTTCCAACCGCATGACTTGAGGATACCCACATGGCTGAAACCCACAGAAGTGTGGACGCCAATCGAGCCGGCGTTGGCTGAATCGCCAATGATCGCCAGAAATTTGCGCACGCCAGCGCGTTCGGCCTGGGCGCACAACTCGGCCAACAGGGCTCGGCCCATGCCCTTGCGGTGCACATCCGGGGCCATGTAGATGGAGTCTTCAGCAGAAAACCGATAAGCAGGGCGAGGTTTGAACCAGTTGCAATAGGCAAAACCGATCACGCGGCCCTCTTCTTCGGCCACCAAATAAGGTAAGCCCTTGGACAACACGTCGGCCCGGCGACTGGCCATGTCGGTCTCTGTGGGGGGGGTGATCTCGAAAGTGCCGGTGCCCGTGAGCACATGGTGGCGGTAAATGGCGGTGATGGCGGCGACATCTTCGTCGCAGCTGGGGCGGATCAGAGGCAAGGCGGGCTCCCGTTGTATAATGGTGGGCTTTTCAGTGTGTCACTGGCCGGGTGGCCAGTTGCGTGT
>CAYRBW010000352.1:0-2029 GCA_964422575.1 uncultured Limnohabitans sp. | reverse complement strand
AAGCGGCGACTGCGGCGGGTGTGAGCGCTGCGATTTGTGCGGGCGTCAGGTTGTCAATCTGGGTCGCAGTCAGCACCGCCGCTTGTGCGGGGGTGATGGCCGCTGTCTGTGCTGTGGTGAGCGCTGCGATTTGAGCGGCGTCCAAGCTGGCCACCGCATCGGTTGACAAAGCGGCGACTGCGGCGGGTGTGAGCGCTGCGATTTGTGCGGGCGTCAGGTTGTCGATTTGTGTGGGGGTGATGGCGGCTACTTGGGTGGCGTCTAGGCTGGCTATGGCATTAGCCGACAAACCGGCGATGGCGCTGGGTGTGAACGCGGTGACTTGCTCGGACGTCAGCACAGACAACTGAACTATTGTTAAGTGGGGTATGCTGGCAGCAGGAATAAGCGAAATTTGTGCAGGCGGTAGTTGTGAAAAAACCAATGGCGACAACCCTGTAAGGCTGGCAGCATCCAGGGTGGATGCCACCACGGCCTGTGCTGCTGTTTTTGCATTTTCAACAGTTTTTGCAAATAGCGGAATCTCTATAGCGAGTTGACTCAATGTATTTGTTTTTATTGCCCCTATGGTGACTAAATCCACTAAGTTGGCGCCGGGTGTTGCCAACCCTGCCAAGGCACTGCTTGTATTGCCATAAATTCCATCGAGTGCAGACAAGGCGGTCACGATCAAGCCTGCCCCATTGGCAGCTTGTGTGGGGATGGAGCCATCAGCATTGATCGTCGGACGGATGGTGAAGTCGGTCACCACGTTGCCAAGCAATCCCAAGGAAGTCGCAAGGGTGGCATTGTTAGAACTGACTTCTGCGGGGGTTTTGGTGCCGGCCACAGTGGAAGAGTTGCCGCCGTCGCCACCTGAATCGCTCAGGATTTGGCGGACAGACATTTCAGACAAGGCACTGAGGGTGATTTTGTAGTTGCCTGCCCCGGTGGTGGTAAAGAGGGCACGAATGTCGGACGTTAAGTCTTTGTCGGAGTTGCTGGCTTCATCGCGGTAATCAACGGCGTTGTTGTTGGTGTCGATCAGTCGAACCATCACCACGCCGGTGTAACTGGTCGTGTAGGTGGCTGTGAAGGTGCCATCGTCTTGGACGGTGGCGGTGGTCAATACAGAGCCATCGGCTTTGTACAAAGTCACTTGCAAGTTGCTGCCTGGCAAGACAGGACCCAACATGACCGATCCATCAATGACCGTTTTGGCTGGAGGATTGGGCGTTGTAGCAGGAGTGGTCGCACCGCCACTGGACGAAGCCACCACAGCAGCTACAGAACTCGCCGCCCACAAAGCTATTGGGGCACCAGCGGACGGCAATGCGCCGGCTCCAGATGTGGTCTCCAATGCACCGATTCCAGATGTAACCTTATCAGTTGCCAAGGCGTTCGCTTCGGGTACGGTGGTCATTGCGCTTTCGCCTGGGGCTGTGTAGCTCCAGGCCACATCACCCACAGATGCCCCGGGCGTGGCATAAAAGTCGGTCACTTCCAATAGAACTTCGCCTTTAGATTCCAGCACCAAGTTGTTAGCAACGCGCTTGATGTTGCTGGATTTGGCATCGGTATTCAGCCCTGCGGCGGGTTTTGCGCCTTCGACGTTGAAGCTGATTTTTGCACCTGGCTGTGCTTGAATCTTTACTGCGCCGGCACTGCCCTTAGACACAACTTGCTGCGTAACTTGACCGTTGGGGAAAGTTTGGGTGACTTGAATTTTCATGATGACCTCAACTGCGTATGGAAAAATACTCTTATTTTCAATAATAACAAAATTTTGTCAGTATTGTGCTTATTTGGCAATAATTTTGCTGTAAGTGAGTAGTGGCAAAGTTTTCAGAAGTTTCATTTGTTTAGATCAGAATTCGACAGTTAGCGATGTAAGTTGTTGATTTGTATAGAGGAACGTATCCAAAAGTGAAGTGCAACACGGGGTTTTGTTGCACAAGTCAATATGGTGTCTTTCCCGTTACACCACTGCGGTCAAGCACGCCATTCGCGTCATGGTCTTCAACCGCCTGTGCGATGCCGACTCCAAACT
>CAYRBW010000351.1:0-2050 GCA_964422575.1 uncultured Limnohabitans sp. | reverse complement strand
ATACAAGAGCACGATCCGCAAGCTGCGGGCGATCCGCCCCGACATGTCGCTCAGCAGCGATTTCATCGTGGGCTTCCCCGGCGAGACCGAGGACGACTTCAACAAAATGATGAAACTGATCACCGATGTCGGCTTTGACACGAGCTTCAGCTTCATCTTCAGCCCCCGCCCCGGCACGCCTGCGGCCAATCTGCACGACGACACGCCACACGATGCGAAGCTGCGCCGCCTGCACCACCTGCAAGCGACCATCGAAGAAAACGTGCAGCGCATTGGCGAAAGCCGCGTGGGCACGGTGCAGCGCATTTTGGTGGAGCGCCCTTCACGCAAAGACGCCACCGAGCTGGCAGGCCGCACCGAGTGCAACCGCGTGGTCAACTTTCCAGGCGGCCCCAACATGGACCGTTTGATTGGTCAGATGGCCGATGTGCGCATCACGCAAGGCTTGTCGCACTCGCTGCGCGGGGAATTGGTGATCAAGGACTGAGGTTGGTGGGAGACCGCCCATGCGCCCGAATTTGCGCACAGCCCATGCAGGCATTTGTGAGCAGGAGTTCGCTGCTCCTACAAAACAGCCCGAAGATCAAGACTCGCGCCCGACTTCGCGAATGTAACGGCGGTAGTCGCCATGCGCGATGGGCGTGCAGCCAACCATCGAGCGCTTGTACACATAGGTCTGCACGAGATGCCCTTGCAGCGGGCCGCTGAGCACGGTCACTTCTTCGCGCCAGTATTGCGACGCGTCGCGGTCACCGCGCACCATGCCTTCCACCACATCCAGTCGGCCCAGGTGAGCATCATCAACTTCATAGACTTCGCCAGTGACTTGCCCCTCCCCCAGAAATAAACCGGGATAACGCCCCACATCCACCAAGCGGCCAGGCACTTGGGCAGCGGCCACAAAACGGGCCCCGCGCATTTCGGCTTCCAGGCGCAGGCCGGGCATCAGGGTGCCGTAAATGAACAGGTAAGTCATCTGGCAACAGTCTTAACGATCAGCGTGGCATGCCCGGAAAGCCCCCGCCGCCGCCCATCATGCCTTTCATGGCCCCCATGCGTTTCATCATTTTCATCATGCCGCCACCGGACATTTTTTTCATCATGTCCTGCATCTGCTCAAACTCCTTGAGCATGCGGTTGACGTCTTGCACCTGAACGCCCGCACCTGCCGCAATGCGGCGCTTGCGCCTGGCTTTGATCAACTCAGGCTTGCTGCGCTCTTTGGGTGTCATGCTGTGGATGATGCCTTGCTTGCGGCCAATGTCTTTCTCGACCTTGTCCATGCCCATCGCACCGGCTTTGGCCGACAACTGCGATGGCAATTTATCCGTCAGGCTCGACAGCCCGCCCATTTGTTTCATCTGCTGGATTTGGGCGAGGAAGTCGTTCAAATCAAACCCACCACCACTTTTGACCTTGGCGACCAGCTTTTGCGCAGCCTCCATGTCCACACCCGCCGTAACCTGTTCGACCAAGGCCACGATGTCGCCCATGCCCAACACCCGACCGGCGTGGCGTTCGGCGTCAAACACTTCCAGACCGTCGATTTTTTCGCTGGTACCTGCAAACTTGATCGGCACGCCCGTGATCTGGCGCACCGACAGGGCCGCGCCACCGCGGGAGTCGCCATCCAGCTTGGTCAGCACGATGCCGGTCAAAGGCAAAGCGTCACTGAACGCCTTGGCGGTGTTGGCCGCATCCTGACCCTGCATGGCGTCCACCACGAACAGGGTTTCAACCGGCTTCAACTCGGCATGTAAGGCCTTGATCTCGGCCATCAAGGCTTCGTCGATCGCCAGACGACCCGCGGTGTCGACCAGCAACACATCAAAAAAGTGTTTGCGGGCGTAGTCAATGGCGGCGCGAGCAATGTCAATCGGCTTTTGATCAGGTGAGCTGGGGAACCACTCGGCCCCGGCTTGCGCGGTCACGGTCTTGAGCTGTTCAATGGCGGCTGGGCGGTACACGTCGCCCGAAACCGTCAGCACTTTCTTTTTGCGCTTTTCAATCAGGTGCTTGGCCAGCTTGGCGGTGGTGGTGGTTTTACCGG
>CAYRBW010000350.1:0-2063 GCA_964422575.1 uncultured Limnohabitans sp. | reverse complement strand
CCCTACAACAACGTGGTGCGCACCACCATCGAGGCCATGGCGGCGGTGTTTGGCGGCACACAGTCGCTGCACACCAATTCGTTTGACGAAGCGATTGCTTTGCCCACCGAGTTCTCATCACGCATTGCGCGCAACACCCAGCTCATCATTCAAGAAGAGACCCACATCACCAACGTGATCGACCCTTGGGCAGGCTCTTACATGATGGAGTCGCTCACTCAAGAGATGGCCGACAAAGCCTGGGCCATCATCGAAGAAGTCGAAGCCATGGGCGGCATGACCAAAGCCGTGGACAGCGGCTGGGCCAAGCTCAAGATCGAAGCGGCTGCGGCTGAAAAGCAAGCGCGCATCGACTCAGGCAAAGACGTGATCGTGGGCGTGAACAAATACAAACTCGCCAAAGAAGACCCCATCGAAATTTTGGCCATCGACAACGTGAAAGTGCGTGACGGTCAGATCGATCGCTTGAAGCACATCAAGGCCACACGCGACAGCTCAGCAGTACAAGCCGCGTTGGATGCACTCACGGCATCCGCCGAGTCTGGCGAAGGCAACTTGCTCGATTTGTCCATCAAGGCCATCCGCCTGCGCGCTACGGTGGGCGAGGTGAGTGACGCTTTAGAGAAAGTATTCGGTCGCCATCGCGCCGACACGCAAAAGGTGACCGGTGTGTACGCTGCTGCTTACGATTCAGCCGAAGGCTGGGATCAACTGAAAAAAGAAATCAGCGAATTCGCTGACCTGCAAGGCCGTCGTCCTCGCGTGATGATCGCCAAGCTCGGCCAAGATGGCCACGACCGTGGTGCCAAAGTGGTGGCCACGGCTTATGCGGACTTGGGCTTTGACGTGGACATGGGCCCCTTGTTTCAAACGCCTGAAGAGTGCGCGCGCCAAGCGATTGAAAACGACGTGCATGCCGTGGGTGTCTCCACCCTCGCAGCGGGCCACAAAACCTTGGTGCCCGCCATCATTGCCGAGCTGAAAAAGCAGGGTGCGGACGACATCATCGTGTTCGTGGGCGGCGTGATTCCGCGTCAAGACTATGAGTTCTTGTACGAATCAGGCGTGAAGGGCATTTACGGCCCAGGTACGCCCATTCCCGCCAGCGCCAAAGACGTGTTGGAGCAGATCAAGAAGGCGCTTGCGTAACGCTTGCCAAGTCTTGGTCTGGTAGGTATCATTTGATATATACCACCAAGGAGCCTGCCATGAATGCACTTCTCGACACCGCCAAAATTTTCACCACAGGTCGCAGCCAAGCGGTGCGCCTGCCAAAAGCCTATCGTTTTGACACGGCTGAGGTGTTTATTGAGAAGGTCGGTAACACAGTGATTCTTCGTCCGAAGCAGGATGAATCCACTGCATGGGCCGCGCGTTTGCAGTCTATTCTGAGTGGGTGGGAAGGTATGCCTGAGACGATCGAGCGAGACCACACATTGCCCATAGATGACATCGAAAGTCTCGACTGATGTCTTCGCTGTACCTGCTCGATACCAATATGGTGATTTATATCCAGCGCGGTGTGCCCAGTGTGCTGTCGCGCTTGGACGAATTGGGGACTCAGCGTGTGGTGCTGTCTTCGATCGTGGCGGCTGAGCTGGCCTATGGTGTTGAAAAAAGTGCGTATCCAGAGCGAAATCGCAAGGTGTTGGAACTTTTTCTGAGTGAAGTGCGCGTGATGCCTTGGACGCACGAAGCCATGTGGCATTACGCACGGCATAACCATGCCTTGCGCAAAGCAGGTCAAACCATCGGTGAAATGGACTTGCTCATTGGTTGTCACGCGCTAGCTTTAGATGCCGTGTGCGTGACCAACAACACCCGCGAGTTTGAGCGGATTGAGGGTTTGAAGATAGAGAACTGGGTCAACCCAGTCGGGCACGCATGACCCCCGCACAGCTGCTCCAAGATTTGCGACAGGGCACACCGTCCAAGCAGCGCCGCGCCATGGCCAAAGCCATCACGCTGCTCGAATCCACCCGAGCTGACCACCGCGCCCAAGCCGACGAGTTACTCACCGCCATGCTGCCGCACACGGGCCAGTCGTTTCGCTTGGGCATCAG
>CAYRBW010000349.1:0-2090 GCA_964422575.1 uncultured Limnohabitans sp. | reverse complement strand
TCATCACATTGATGTCTTCGGGCTTGTTGTACAGGTCCACATCACGGATTTCGAAGTCCATGCCTTTTTCAAACAGCACAAAGCGGCAACGATGGGAAAAGGGGCAAGTGGTTCCGGAATAAAGCACCATCATGGCAAGAGGCTCCTCAAAAAATCAAAAAGAGTGGAGGGTCTTTTGGACCCACCACTCCACAGAACCCGGCGCATCGCCGGGTGAAAGATCAATTACTTGATGTCTTTCCAGTACGCAGCATTCAAACGCCAAGCGATAAAGGTAAAGACCGACAAGAAAATCAGAACCCAGACGCCAATGCGAACTCGGGTGTTTTGGGCTGGCTCGGCCATCCACTGCATGTAGTTGACCAAGTCACCCACGGCCTGATCATATTGCAAAGGCGTCATCGTGCCTGGTTTGACCTGTTTCCAGCCTTTGAAGATTTGGACAGTGTGACCATGCTCTTCTTTTTCCTCGAAGACAGGCTCACGCTCGCCTTGCAACTCCCACAACACATTGGGCATACCCACGTTCGGGAAAGCCAGATTATTCCAGCCTGTTGGCTTGGTCGCATCGCGGTGGTAGCTGCGCAGGTAGGTGTAAAGGTAATCGGCACCTGTACCGCCATGACCTGACCGTGAACGAGCCATCAAGGTCAAATCGGGTGGATTTTTGCCGAACCACTCCTTGGCTTGCACTGGATCGATGGCCGACTTCATCGTGTCACCGACTTTGATTGTTGTGAACAAGAGGTTGTCCTTGATCTGCTGCTCAGTCAAACCGATGTCTTTCAGCCGGTTGTAGCGCATGAAAGCGGCTGAGTGGCAGTTCAAGCAATAGTTCACGAACAACTTGGCACCATTTTGCAAGGAAGCCAAGTCATTGGTTTTGACGGGCGCTTTGTCCCAAGCAATTCCACCACCAGCAGCGTTTGCTCCGGCCATCAGACCGAGGGCCATCACAAAGCCCAACGCGAGTTTCTTGATATTTTTCATGTTCTTGAATCTCCGTGATCTCAGTGAGGCGTGAAGGTCACGCGGTCAGGAACCTGCTTGGGCGTACCCAGCGTGCTCCACCAAGGCATCAGCAAGAAGAAGCCAAAGTAGAACAGGGAACCGACTTGAGAAACGCGCTCACCGATAGGCGATGGCGGCTGCACACCCAAATAGCCCAAGATCAGGAAGTTGATCACGAACACAGCGTACAGGTATTTGTGCCAGTCAGGACGGTAGCGAATCGACTTGACGGGGCTGTTGTCGAGCCATGGCAGAAAGAACAAGATCACGACGGCACCGCCCATGACCACCACGCCCCAGAATTTGGCATCAATGGCCAGCATCAGAGCAGAGATCACAACGGCCGCACCGATCACAGCGCCCTTGAGCAGCTTTGGCAGCTTGCCTTTGGCCACAGCCAAGACTGCGCCGATCACCACGCAAGCGATCAGGGCGTACATCATCTCGCTGGTGATGGCACGCAGCATCGAATAGAACGGTGTGAAGTACCAGACCGGCGCGATGTGCAACGGCGTGGTCAGCGGATCGGCCGGAATGAAGTTGTTGTATTCAAGGAAGTAACCACCGAATTCAGGCGCAAAGAACACGATCGCAGTGAACACCATCAAGAAGACGCTCACGCCCATGATGTCGTGCACCGAGTAATAAGGGTGGAAAGGAATGCCGTCCAGAGGATGACCATCAGCGTCCTTAGGAGCGTTCGGGCCCTTGATCTCAACCCCATCGGGGTTGTTGGAGCCGACTTCGTGCAGCGCAATGATGTGCGCCACAACCAGACCCAACAAGACCAAAGGCACAGCGATCACGTGGAAGCTGAAGAAGCGGTTCAAGGTGGCATCGCCCACCACGAAGTCGCCACGGATCAGCAAAGCCAGATCAGGGCCAATGAAAGGAATGGCCGAGAACAAGTTCACGATCACCTGAGCGCCCCAATAGGACATTTGACCCCAAGGCAACAAGTAGCCCATGAAGGCTTCTGCCATCAGGCACAGGAAAATCGCACAACCGAAGATCCAGACCAGCTCACGCGGTTTGCGGTAACTGCCGTACATAAGTCCGCGGAACATGTGCAGGTACAC
>CAYRBW010000348.1:0-2101 GCA_964422575.1 uncultured Limnohabitans sp. | reverse complement strand
CGCCTGATCTTCAAGGTCAGCACCAGCAATCGACCAACTGCTGACGAATAACTTTTCAGGCATTCGGGCAGCAGAAGGATGGATTGCGGGCATTCCTGATTGGCTGCTTTCGGGAAGCCCAGGTTCAGGACGTGAAATTCGAAAGAGCACCATATCTGGCTAAGCCAAATTCTCTCCGGACTTTTGGTACCCTGAAGTGGGCGACCTAACTCTCTATATGGCGTGCCAATGCCTCACCCATCTCCATGGTTGAAGCGCTACCTCCGAGGTCAGGTGTTTTTATCCCACCTCTGAGAGTTTGCTCAATTGCCCGCACAACCGCATCATGTGCAGAACGAAACTTGTCGGATCCCTGCCCCAAGAAATCCAACATCAGTGCACCGGACCAAACCATGGCAACGGGATTGGCGATATTGCGCCCGTATATGTCAGGCGCCGAACCATGCACAGGCTCAAACAAGGAGGGGAATGTACGGTCAGGGTTCAAATTGGCCGATGGCGCCAATCCAATGGTGCCAGTGGTTGCAGGACCAAGGTCTGAGAGGATGTCTCCGAACAAATTTGTCGCTGCTACAACGTCAAAACGGTCGGGTTGCAACACAAATCGTGCAGTCAGTATGTCAATGTGCTGCTTGTCCAATTTGACTTGTGGGTAAGCGCTGCCGATGTCATCGGCCCGTCTGTCCCACCAGGGCATGGCAATGGCTATTCCATTTGACTTGGTTGCCAACGTCAAGTGCTTACGTGATCGGCTCTGTGCGAGTTCAAACGCGTACTTCAGTAAACGATCTGCACCATGGCGGGAATAGACGGACTCCTGCACCACAATTTCCCGTTCAGTTCCTTCAAACATGATCCCACCGAGCGCGGTGTACTCACCCTCCGTGTTCTCGCGCACAACTAGATATTCAATATCACCCGGCTTTCGGCCTGCCAACGGGCATGGCACTCCCTCAAAAAGGCGAACAGGGCGCAAGTTGATGTACTGGTCAAACTCTCGCCGGAATTTGAGCAGCGATCCCCAAAGTGAAACATGGTCTGGCACTTTGGCAGGCCATCCAACTGCTCCGAAGTAAATTGCATCACAACCTAGCAACTGCTGTTTCCAGTCGTCCGGCATCATCTTCCCATGCTGCAAGTAGTAGTCGCAGTGTGCCCAATCGAAGTGTTCAAACTCTAGATTCAGGCCAAATCTTCTATCCGCAGCCTGCAGGGCGCGAAGGCCTTCAGGCATGACTTCCCTGCCAATACCGTCGCCCGGTATGACGGCAATTTTTAGTGGCTTATCCATGTGAAGCTCCTCCCAATAAGTTCAGCTGCGTCAACTTCGCCAAACGGTACACGCTTGTGTCATTCCTGTGTCCTGAGCTACTTCGTAGAGTTCGCGTCAGCCACTGTTAGAGCCGTCATGTTCACAATTCGGCGCACCGTAGTGGAAGGCGTGAGGATGTGCACCGGCTTGGCCGCACCCAAGAGCACCGGGCCAATGGCAATATTGCCGCCCGCTGCCGTTTTGAGCAAGTTGTAGGCGATATTGGCTGCATCGATATTGGGCATGACCAGCAGGTTGGCGCCGCCAGTAAGGCTGCTGTGCGGCATGATGGCACTGCGTGCGGCAGCGTCCAGTGCCACATCGCCGTGCATCTCGCCATCCACTTCTAGGCCCGGCGCATCGCGGCGCAGCAGTTCCAGCACCTGGCGCATCTTGATGGCACTGGGCTGATCGGATGTGCCAAAGTTTGAATGGCTCAGCAGTGCAGCTTTGGGCGCGATGCCAAAGCGGCGCATTTCTTCTGCCGCCATGACCGTTATCTCGGCCAGTTGTTCAGCGCTGGGGTCGTAGTTGACGTGCGTGTCTACTATGAAAACCTGACGCCCTGGCAGCATCAGCCCGTTCATGGCCGCAAACGTGGTCACCCCTGGACGCATGCCAATGACCTGCTCGATGTAGGTCAGGTGCATGGCATTGTGCCCCCAGGTGCCGCAGATCATGCCGTCGGCATGGCCCTTGTGCACCAGCATGGCACCAATCAAGGACAAGCGTCGGCGCATCTCAATCTTGGCAATCGCCTCGGTCACGCCTTTGCGTTCGGTCATGCGG
>CAYRBW010000347.1:0-2108 GCA_964422575.1 uncultured Limnohabitans sp. | reverse complement strand
GTACTTGGAAAGTCACCAAGGCAGTGGCACGTATGTTCGATACAAAACGCCAGGCCAGACGGTAGGCCATCGCGCATCGCTCAGGACGACAGGTCTGGATGATGTGCCGCAAACAATGTCTGGCCGTGGTGAACTTCTGCTTCGTCAGGCGATGGCAGACGAATTGGAGGTTCAGCCTTTCACGCAAGGGCTGCACGATTTTTCGCCTTTCCCTCTTTCTTTGTGGCAAAAATTACAAAACAAACACTGGCGCCTGTCGTATGCAGACATGCTGGATTACAACGCCACAGGTGGTTTTATGCCGCTTAAACGTGCCATTGCCCAATATCTCCGAATGCATCGCAACATGGTGTTGGAAGATGATCAAGTCTTGGTCACTACGGGAACGCAGCAGTCTTTGAATCTGTGTGCCACATTGTTGGCCGATCCTGGTGACACGGTTTGGGTCGAAGATCCGTTGTATTGGGGTGCAGCCCAAACATTTCGTGCTTCTGGTTTGCAGTTGCAGAGTATTCCCACGGATGCCCATGGGCTCAATTTGTCACACACAGAACAAGTCCCGGATGCTCGCATGGTGTACGTCACGCCTTCACACCAGTACCCGACGGGAGGGGTCTTGGCGTTAGATCGTCGTCATGCTTTGTTGCAGCGCTGCCGTGAAATGAAGGCCTGGATTTTGGAGGACGATTACGACAGTGAGTTCAGATTTTCAGGCCCCCCTGTTTCGTCAATGCACGGTCTGGATGTCCATGAGCGTGTCTTTTACATGGGTACGTTTTCCAAGGCCTTATATCCCGGTATCAAAATGGCATATTTGGTCGTTCCTCAGCCTTGGGTGCATTCATTCAAGCGTGTACATTACGACTTGAACAGACCCGGTTTGATCCATCAACAAGTGGCGATGGCCGAGTTCATTGAGTTGGGTCACTTTCACAGAACTATCCGAAGTGCGCGGCAGCACTACGCCGAACGCCGACAGGCGTTGTTGCAAGCCTTGGCACCTTGCCTTCGTTCACAAGCCAGTATCAGCGGGGCGGAGCAGGGTTTGCACCTGTGCGTTCATTTGCCCCCTCAAATTGACGATGTGGCTTTGGCGCAATGGGCAAAAACCCATGGCTTGACTGTGCGAGCGCTTTCTCGCTACGCCATCACACGCCATGATTTGCGTGGCTTGGTGATTGGCTACGGTTATGCACCGTTGCCTGCCATCCGCAAAGATGGGCCTGTTCTGGCCGACCTGATCATGCGGGCCCTGGGGGCAAGCATGTGAAGTTGTGGCTGAGGCTGTGTACCTCGGCTTGCGTTGAAAATAGCCCTTTAAATAGGGGTTGTTCAACTGAACCAGTCGCGTAGGCGGTAGTAACTGGTGCCTGCCACCAACAAAGGTAGGCGCCAAGCAGCCCCGCCCGGAAAAGGACTTTGATGAATGCGTTCAAACAAACTCAGTGACTGTGCATCCCCCATGATGGCTTGGCAAATGACGCGGCCAGCTAACGTTGTTGCTGCCAAACCATGGCCACTGAATCCTTGAGTGTAAAAAATGCCATTGTCCAAACGACCCCAATCAGGTGCTCGTTGTCGGGAGATGTCTACAAATCCTCCCCAAGTGTGCTCGATTTTGGCCTGAGCCAGTTGAGGAAAGATTTGCACCATGCGCTGCTGCATGGTGTGTGTCAGGCGTTTTGGGGTTGCCGTGGTGTAGCTCACGCGACCGCCAAACAGCATCCGGTGATCTGGGCTAAGTCTGTAGTAGTCCAGTACAAAATTATTGTCGCAAACAGCCGCAGATGTTGGCAATACGCTGTGTGCCAGTTCGGGGGACAAGGGTTCGGTGGCAATCATGTATGTGCCAACCGGCATGATGCGTCGGTGTAATGGGGTCCCCAAATGGGGCGATTGCCACAACAAGCCACAATTTCCAGCCAGCACCACGTGCCGTGCCAAAACCTGTCCTTTCGGGGTGCGTACAAGCCAATTGGAGCCTTGGCGCTCCAAGGATTGTGCATGGCTGTATTCGTAAAGCTGCGCCCCGTGGTCGGCTGCAGCTCGTGCAATGCCCAAACCATAACGCAACGGTTGTAGATGTCCCGAAGCTGGGTCTAGCAAGC
>CAYRBW010000346.1:0-2117 GCA_964422575.1 uncultured Limnohabitans sp. | reverse complement strand
CCGTGTAGCCCGTGCCGCCGCCACGTGGGACGATGGTCAGACCCAGGTGAATACAACCTTTAACCAAACCGGCCATCTCAACTTCGGAGTCAGGCGTCAGCACCACAAAGGGGTATTCCACGCGCCAGTCGGTCGCGTCGGTCACATGGCTCACACGCGAGAGGCCGTCGAATTTGATGTTGTCTTTGGCCGTCAAGCGACCCAGGGTTTTTTGCACTTGGCTGCGCAACTTGGCCATGCGGCCAAAGCGCTCATTGAATTGCGTGACCGCTTGCGTAGCCAGCGCCAGCAACTGCCCCACCAGCGCATCGCGAGAAACATCGGCCTGCGGGGTGCGGCGCTTTTGCACCTCACCCAAACGGTGCTGCAAAGCGTCCACCAACAATTTGCGACGCCCGGGATTGTCCAGCAGGTCATCTTGTAAATAAGGATTGCGCTCGACCACCCAGATGTCACCCAGCACTTCATACAACATGCGGGCTGAACGGCCCGTGCCACGTTCCTGGCGCAATTGGTTGAGCAGCCCCCAAGCGGCATCCCCCAGCAAACGCACCACGATTTCACGATCAGAAAAACTGGTGTAGTTGTATGGAATTTCGCGCAAGCGCGGCGCATCAGCGTCTGCTTGCATCAAATGTTGGAGCGTGGTGGGTGCATTCATAGGGATGGGCGCGGTCAATGGCGTTGAAAAAACGCGGTCAGCCAGACCTGGACGGAGGCGTCAAACCGGCTGAGGCTGAATGTTACCGCAGTGCAGCAAACACACGACGGGGGTGTGGACACCTGTCGCCTAAGGCTCCAAACGTCATGGAAACCCCGGGTTGTCACTCAATGGTCATGCCGTTTTAATGCTTTAGCCATGAAGCAGTGCCCCACTTGCTCTGGGATTTGCTTATTTTTTTTTGAAGCAAAAAAGACCCTTTTATTCAGGAGTAGCCATGAAAATCAAATTGACCCTTTCTGCCCTGGCCCTTGGCCTGACCAGTCTTTCTGCCCAAGCTCAGACTGAAATCCAGTGGTGGCACTCCATGGGCGGTGCTCTGGGCGAATGGGTCAACGACCTGGCCAAAGACTTCAACGCCAGCCAAAAAGACTACAAAATCGTGCCCACTTTCAAGGGCAGCTACGACGAGTCCATGACCGCCACGATTGCCGCTTACCGCGCGGGCAACGCGCCCCATATCCTTCAGGTGTTTGAAGTGGGTACCGCCACCATGATGGCCAGCAAAGGTGCCATCGTGCCTGTGGGCAAGGTCATGGCCGACGCGGGCCTCAAATTTGACCAAAACGCCTACGTGCCTGCGGTGGCTGGTTACTACACCGCCCCCAACGGCCAGATGCTGAGCTTCCCCTTCAACAGTTCGACCCCCGTCTTCCACTACAACAAAGACGCTTTCAAAGCCGCAGGCCTGGACCCCAACACCCCGCCCACCACCTGGCCCGAGGTAGCCCTGGCCGCCGCCAAGCTCAAAGCCAGCGGCCACAAGTGCCCTTTCACCACCAGCTGGATCAGCTGGACGCAATTGGAAAGCTTCTCAGCCTGGCACAACACCGAGTTCGCCACCAAGGGCAACGGGATGCGCGGAATGGATGCGCGCCTGAGTTTCAACACCCCGCTGCATGTGCGCCACATTGACAACCTGGCCAACATGGCCAAGCAGGGCCTGTTTATCTACAAAGGTCGTGGCAACGCGGCCGATGCCACCTTTGTCTCTGGCGAGTGCGCCATGGCCACCGGCTCGTCGGCGCTCTACGGCAGCGTGGTGCGCAACGGCAAATTCGGCTACGGCATCGGCACCCTGCCTTACTACCCCGATGTGAATGGTGCACCGCAAAACACCGTGATCGGCGGCGCCAGCCTGTGGGTGATGAGCGGCAAGAAAGCCCCCGAATACAAAGGCGTGGCGCAGTTCTTTGCCCACCTGTCCAAGGACAACGTAGCCGCTGCCAGCCACCAGCGCACCGGCTACCTGCCTGTGACCAAGTCCTCGTTTGAAGTAACCGAAAAATCCGGTTTCTACAAAAAGAACCCCGGCACCGACGTGTCCGTGACCCAAATGATCCGCAAGACAACCGATAAGTCACGCGGCGTGCGTTTGGGCAACTTTGTGCAGATT
>CAYRBW010000345.1:0-2121 GCA_964422575.1 uncultured Limnohabitans sp. | reverse complement strand
GTGCGCACCGTCGTAGTGCCCACGGCCACCACTTTGCCACCTCGGGCTTTGCATTCAGCAATCGCTTGCTGCGTGGCTTCGGGTACTTCGTACCACTCGCGGTGCATGGTGTGGTCGGCGATGTTTTCGGTCTTGACGGGCTGGAAGGTGCCCGCGCCCACATGCAGCGTGACGCTGGCACGTTGCACGCCACGGGCTTCCAACTGGGCCAGCAAGGCTTCGTCAAAATGCAGCGCTGCCGTGGGTGCTGCCACTGCGCCGGGCGCGCGCGCAAACACGGTTTGGTAACGCTGGGCGTCTTCTTCTGTGTCGGTGTGCGCGATGTAAGGCGGCAGAGGCACATGGCCGTGCTTTTCCATCAAGGCGTGTGGTTCGTCGCTCAGCTGCAGGTGAAACAGCTGGCCCTTTTCATTGGGCCAGCGACCCAGCAAAACAGCGTCAAAGCCACCGTTGCGTGCACCGCCCATCATGAACATCTTGCCGCCGACCAAAGGCTTCTTGCTGACCTTCATGTGCGCCACGACCTGATGGCCCGGCAACACGCGCTCGATCAGCAGCTCCAGCTTGCCGCCCGAGGCCTTCTCGCCAAAGATGCGGGCCTTGACCACCTTGGTGTCGTTGAACACCAGCAAGTCGCCCGCATTCAACAGGCTGGGTAATTCGTGAAAGATGCGGTCCACCACGGTGGCTGCAGAGCCGTCGAGCAGACGCGAGCCACTGCGTTGGGCGGCGGGGTGCTGGGCAATCAGTTCGGGGGGCAGCTCAAAGTCGAAATCGCTGAGCGTGAAAGCGCGTGGTGCGCTGGAGGATGGATGTACAGACATGATTCAGGGCTGGACAGGCCCGTACAAATAAGAAAGGCACCATTGTGCCCGAAGGATAGTGAGGGCCGATCTGCCGATACAGCCCACTCTCGCGGCACAATCAGCAGATGCCCGCCTCGACAGTTGCCATACCCGCCAAAACGCTCAGCGCCCCACAAAAGGCGCTGATCAAGCTCGGCTTGGTGCGGGACATCGATTTGGCTTTGCACCTGCCACTGCGCTACGAGGACGAAACCCGCATCGTCAAGTTGCGCGATGTGCGCGAGGGCGATACCGCCCAGATCGAGGCCACGGTCACGGCTTGTGAGATCACAATGCGTCCGCGCCGTCAGTTGCTGGTCACGGTGGACGATGGCTCAGACACCTGTGTGATGCGATTTTTCAGTTTTTACCCTTCGCAGCAGAAGGCGCTGGCGGTGGGCAACCGCATCCGAGCTCGTGGTGAGGTCAAGGGGGGCTTCATGGGCCTGACCATGATGCACCCGACTTTTAAGGCGGCCGGCGGCAACTTGGCCGAGGCGTTGACGCCGGTGTATTCCGCCGTGGCGGGATTGGCGCAAGCGTATTTGCGTCGTGCGGTGATCATCGGCCTGAACCATGCCGACCTGAGCGAGACCTTGCCCACGGGTGTGGATTGGCCTGATCGGCGCGGGGCTTGGTCGTTGCGTGATGCTTTGCAGTTTTTGCATAACCCCACGCCGGATGTGTCGCTGGCCGCACTCGAAGACCGCAGCCACCCGGCCTGGATTCGCCTGAAGTGTGAGGAGTTGCTGGCGCAGCAGTTGTCTCAACTCACGGCTAAACGGGAGCGTGATTTGTTGCGTGCCCCGACCCTGAAGCGCCATCGCGGTGGTTTGTATGACCAGTTGCTCAAGGCCTTGCCCTTTGGCCTGACGAACGCTCAGCAGCGCGTAGGCCAAGAAATTGCCAAAGACCTGGCCCGCAACGTGCCCATGCACCGTTTGTTGCAAGGCGATGTGGGGGCGGGCAAGACCGTGGTGGCTGCGCTGGCGGCCATGGTAGCGGTGGATGCGGGCTGGCAGTGTGCCTTGATGGCCCCGACTGAAATTTTGGCCACTCAGCACTTTGCCAAGCTGGTGGGCTGGCTGGAGCCCTTGGGCGTCAAGGTGGCTTGGCTGATCGGCAGCCAAAAAAAGAAAGAGCGCGCCGCCATGCTGGCGCTGATCGAGTCGGGCGAGGCTGCGCTGGTGGTGGGCACACATGCGGTCATTCAGGAGCATGTGAAGTTCAAAAACCTGGCGCTGGCCGTGATCGACGAGCAGCACCGCTTTGGCGT
>CAYRBW010000344.1:0-2127 GCA_964422575.1 uncultured Limnohabitans sp. | reverse complement strand
CCTCGGTCAACCCGTGGTTTTGTTTTTCTACCCCAAAGACAACACCCCTGGCTGTACAACTGAAGCCATGCAGTTCCGCGACAAGTACAAGGATTTTGTTAAAGCCGGCGCATTGGTTCTGGGTGTTTCACGCGACAACATGAAGTCTCACGACGACTTCAAAGCCAAGCTGGAATTGCCTTTTGAGCTGATTGCCGACACAGAAGAAAAAATGTGCCACATGTTCGGCGTGGTCAAAAACAAAATCATGTACGGCAAAAAGGTCAAGGGCATTGAGCGCAGCACTTTTTTGGTGGGTGCAGACGGCACACTCAAGCAAGAGTGGCGCGGTCTGAAAGTCCCGGGCCATGTGGAAGAAGTGCTCAAAGCCGTCAAAGACTTAAAAAAAGCAGCAGCAGCTGCTGCTGCCGTAACCGCTTGATGCAAGCCGGGATGTTCTGACTTTTGGCTCGTGCATAATGTTTTCATGCCGCTGAACATCAGCTCCCTCATCTTCTACGTCAAAAGCCGCCTTGGTCTCCAGGCGGCTTTTTCTTTTTCCGCATCCGATTTCTTTCATTTTTAAGGGGCCCTCGCTCATGCCACTGCCACCCGCTCCCACTCAACGCGCCAGCCGCTTGACCCACTCCGCCCTCAAAGCCTCCAACACGAAGGAAAACACAACGCCCGCACTGGTTCAGATCGAAACCAAAGTTCAGCCAGTTGCTGCAGCGCAAGTGATCGCAACACAGACCCCACGCGCTCCTCGCGGACGCAAGGCCGCCGCGACAGTGACAACTGCTCACGCTACCGCACCGTCAGTGTCAGCGCGCCCATCACCCGAACCCACCCGCACAGCAGCTGCACCTCGCCCTAAGCGCCGAACCGGGCCAAGCAAACTCTTTGTGCTCGACACCAACGTGCTCATGCACGACCCGATGAGCCTGTTCCGCTTTGAAGAACACGATGTCTTCTTGCCCATGATCGTGCTCGAAGAGTTGGACAGTCACAAAAAAGGGATGACCGAAGTGGCGCGCAATGCGCGCCAAGCCAGCCGTTCACTCGACGCCTTGGCCAGCGCACAAGGCGCAGACCTGAGCAAAGGCTCCCCCTTGAGCACAACGGGCCATATCGATGCGATGGGTCAGTTGTTTTTTCAAACGCAGGCTTTGGATCTGAGCTTGCCTTTGGCGCTACCCCAAGGCAAGGCCGACAACCAGATTCTGGGCGTGGTCAAGGCACTGGGACAATTGCAAGCCCCGCGCGAAGTGGTGTTGGTGTCCAAGGACATCAACATGCGCGTCAAAGCACGGGCATTGGGCCTGCAAGCCGAGGACTATCAAAACGACAAGACGCTCGAAGACGGTGACTTGCTGTACCCAGGCTCACTGGCCTTGCCCGCTGACTTCTGGATACGCCATGGCAAAACCGTGGAAAGCTGGCAACAAGGCACGCACACCTTTTACCGAATCAGCGGGCCGATCGTGCCCAGCCTGTTCATGAACCAGTTTGTCTATTTCGAGGCGCCCGGTGAGCCCAGTCTTTATGCACGCGTCACCGAGATTCGCGGCAAAACAGCCGTTTTGCGCACACTCAAAGACTTCAACCACCAGAAGAACGCTGTCTGGGGCGTGACCACCCGCAACCGCGAGCAAAATTTCGCGATGAATTTGCTGACCGATCCAGACGTTGACTTTGTCACCCTGGCCGGAACTGCAGGCACCGGCAAAACCTTGATGGCTTTGGCCGCTGGATTGACACAAGTGCTCGATGACCGCCGCTACACCGAAATCATCATGACCCGCGCCACCGTGAGCGTGGGCGAAGACATCGGATTTTTGCCGGGCACCGAAGAAGAAAAGATGGGCCCCTGGATGGGCGCACTCGATGACTACCTGTAGTTTTTAGCAAAAGGCGATGGCGGCAATGCTGGAGAATGGGGTCGTGCAGCAACCAACGAACTGATCAAGAGCCGCATCAAAATCAAGAGCATGAACTTCATGCGGGGTCGTACCTTCATGAACAAGTACGTGATCATTGATGAAGCCCAAAACCTGACACCCAAGCAGATGAAAACACTCATCACGCGCGCAGGCCCCGGCACCAAGATCATCTGCATGGGCAACCTGGCCCAGATCGACACACCCT
>CAYRBW010000343.1:0-2151 GCA_964422575.1 uncultured Limnohabitans sp. | reverse complement strand
GCGTGGCAGTGAACATGGAAAACCGCACCACTGCCACCAAGATGGTCGGCATCGACACCAAGATGCCCGTGTGCATCGCCCCCGTGGGCCTGACGGGCATGCAGCATGCCGATGGCGAAATGCACGCCGCCATGGCCGCCAAGAAGTTTGGCATTCCCTTCACGCTGTCGACCATGAGCATCTGCTCCATTGAAGACATCGCGGCCCACACCCAAGCCCCGTTTTGGTTTCAGCTTTACATGATGCGCGACCGCGAGGCCATGGCCCGCATGATCGACCGCTGCAAGGCCGCCAACGTGAGCGCCTTGGTGCTCACGCTCGATTTGCAGGTGATTGGCCAGCGCCACAAAGACCTGAAAAACGGCCTGACTGCGCCACCCCGCCCCACCATTGCCAACATCATCAACCTGATGACCAAGCCGCGCTGGTGCTTGAGCATGGCAGGCACCAAACGCCACACCTTTGGCAACCTGGTGGGCCACGTCAAAGCGGTGACCAACATGAAGTCCCTGGCCTCTTGGACCAACGAACAGTTTGACCCGACGCTCAACTGGGAAGACATCGCCTGGGTCAAAAAGCAATGGGGCGGCAAGCTGATATTGAAAGGCATCATGGATGTCGAAGACGCCAAGCTGGCCGTGGCCAGCGGTGCCGACGCGATTGTGGTCAGCAACCACGGTGGCCGCCAGCTCGATGGTGCGCCCAGCAGCATCGAAGCCTTGCCCGCCATCGTGGCGGCTGTGGGCAACCAGATCGAGGTCTGGATGGACGGCGGCATCCGCAGTGGCCAAGACGTGCTCAAGTCTTGGGCACTGGGCGCCAAAGGCACCATGATCGGCCGCGCCATGGTCTATGGCCTTGGCGCGATGGGCGAAGCGGGCGTAACCAAGGCACTGCAAATCATCCACAAAGAACTGGACGTGACCATGGCCTTTTGTGGTCACACCAACATCCAGACAGTGGACAAGACCATCTTGCTGCCGGGTACTTTCCCAACGGCATAAAAGCAACGCTTGGGCTCCTTTCTGTACATGAGGGGCCTGCGCCTAGCGCTATGCTTCTAGGGTGACCGAACCGACTCCGACCACCGCGCTGACCCGGCGCATCGCCCACCTTGACATGGACGCGTTTTATGCGTCCTGCGAGTTGCTGCGTTACCCTCAGCTCAAGGGCTTGCCGGTGGTCATTGGCGGTGGCCGCCGCAAAGAAGACGACCTGCTGGGCAAGTTGCAAACGGCTTATCCCGAAAGCGAATGGACCGAAGAGAGCTTTGCTGAGCGGTTGGACCACATCCCGGTCGACTTCTTTCCGCGCATCGAAGGCTACACCGGGCGTGGCGTGATCACCACCGCCACCTATGCGGCGCGGCAGTTCGGCATTGGCTCGGCCATGGGGCTGATGAAAGCCGCCAAGCTCTGCCCGCAGGCCATTTTGTTGCCGGTGGACTTTGACCGTTACCGGTACTTCTCGCGCACTTTCAAAAGCATCATCCTCGACATCGCACCCGTCATGCAGGACCGTGGCGTGGACGAGGTTTACATCGACTTCACCCACGTACCCGGTGGCCAACGCGAAGGCGGTCGGGTACTGGCGCGTTTGATCCAAAAAAGCATTTTTGATGCCACGGGTCTGACCTGCTCAATCGGCGTGGCCCCCAACAAGCTGATCGCCAAGATGGCCAGCGAATTCAACAAGCCCAATGGCATCTCGATCGTGAGCGAGGCTGACCTGCAAACCCTGATCTGGCCGCTGGCTTGCCGCAAGATCAATGGCGTGGGCCCCAAGGCCGATGAAAAGCTCAAGGGCTTTGGCATCCACACCATTGGCGACCTGGCCGCACGCGAACAGGACTGGTTGATTGAAAACTTTGGCAAAAGCTACGGCGCCTGGCTGCACGAAGCCGCCTGGGGGCGTGATGATCGCCCAGTAGAGACCGAGAGCGAACCCGTCAGCATGAGCCGCGAAACCACGTTTGAGCGTGACCTGCACGCCATGCGCGACCGCGAAGAATTGGGCTCAGTCTTCACCCGCCTGTGTGAACAAGTGGCCGCCGACCTGCATAGCAAAGGCTACGAAGGCTAGACCATCGGCATAAAGTTGCGCTACGACAACTTTCAGGCCGTAACTCGGTATCATACCCTGACCGAATAC
>CAYRBW010000342.1:0-2163 GCA_964422575.1 uncultured Limnohabitans sp. | reverse complement strand
AGGCAAAGGCTTGCTTTTGGTGGAGCTCACCAACTGGGGCGCTGTGGGTGCGGCGCGCAACATCTCGGAAACCAGTGCATTGGCACTTCTGTGCGCACCAGCACGATGGGGTTCGAAGGCCAGACGCGTTTGTACTGCCATCTGGGCCACAAAATTCTGAGGGTAATCGCGGACATTAAAACCGCGCAAAGCCATCACTTTCATGAAGGCATTGGCAGCCTCTTCGACGGCACGTTGGTATTCTTGGGAAGCTTCTGGAGTCATGTCGACCTCGTTATGGATGAAGTTGTTCACATGACAAGAACGCAGCACCGGGCCCAAAGGAATACACCACTTGTGTGCAATTGTTACAAATTTGCCAAAATACCATTCCCCGCTCGCCAACCGCTGGCCAAACAAGCGGTCAGCAGGTAGCCACCCGTCGGAGCCTCCCAGTCCAGCATTTCACCTGCACAATACACGCCGGGCCGCTTGAACAACATCAAATCAGGATTTAACCCTTCCAGCGTAACGCCACCCGCGGTGCTGATGGCCTCGTCCACAGGTCTGGGGCTTTTGAGTGGCACAGACAATCGCTTTAAATTGGCCGCCAAAGCCTCTGGATCGGCCAGCGTTTCGGGCGAACAAAGTTCATACAAAAGCCCCATCTTGACACCATCCACACCCAAACGGCTTTTCAAATGACTGGACAAACTCCGACTGCCACGCGGCCATCGAACTTCCGCGCGCACCTGTTCTTGTGATTTGTCGGGCAACAAATCCAGCAGCAGGCGAGCCGCTCCTTGGGTCAAATCATCGCGCAAACAGGCCGATGCGGCGTAAATCAGACTGCCTTCTACCCCAGTCTGGGTGATGACAAACTCACCTTTTCGGTCAAACCGCACGCCGCCAACGGTCCCATCCTTTTCACCCTCAAGGCCTCCGACCTGCAACGCGACGGACTTGAGAGGATGCCCCGCATACCGGCATCGAAAGTGCTCGGTCCAACCCTGCCCATCTCGGCCCAGGACATCGAATCCACAATTGGCAGGCTGAAGTGGCGCAATGTCCACACCTTGGGCAGCCAATACAGAAACCCAAGCCCCGTCTGAACCCAAACGTGGCCAACTGGCCCCCCCCAAGGCCAGCAAAGTTGCACCGGCGAGCACCCGCGTTGGCCTGGCATTACCCGTGCGCTGAAAGACCAAATGATCGTCTGACCAACCTTTCCAACGGTGACGCATGTGAAATTGCACAGGCACACCAGACAGGGGGTTACGCAATCGATGCAACCAAGCCCTGAGCAAGGGGGCAGCTTTCATTTCTTGAGGAAATACACGCCCCGATGTACCCACAAACGTCTCGACACCCAAACCTTTGGCCCAGTCACGCACGACCTGGGCATTCATTTGATCGAGCCACGGCCCCACCTGTTGTTGGCGTTTGCCATAACGTGTGCGAAACACATCCGGTGTCTCGGCATGGGTGAGGTTCAAGCCTCCCTTGCCTGCCAACAAAAATTTACGGCCCACAGAAGGCATGGCATCAAACAAATGAACCGCGACTCCCGCCTGAGACAGAACCTGTGCGGCCATCAATCCAGCGGGGCCTCCACCCACGATGGCCACCTCAGCATGGAGGTCTGGTGAATCGAAAGGGACGGAAGTTGGCGCAGGGAAAGTCATGAGTTTATGAGGTGGCAACGCAGACGCGACAGGCGAGGCGGTGGGATTCTGTCAAAATAACTTCAACTTTAGCCGCATCTTCAATGTTCACAAGGAAAAGGCCATGGCCAGCGATCTGATCAAACACATTACCGACGCCACTTTCGAAGCCGACGTACTCCAGTCAAGCCAACCCGTGGTGGTTGACTTCTGGGCCGAGTGGTGCGGCCCTTGCAAGATGATTGCACCCATCCTTGATGAAGTGGCTGGTGCTTACGAAGGCAAGCTGCAGATCACCAAAATGAACGTGGACGACAATCGCGACATCCCCGCCAAGTTTGGTATCCGCGGCATCCCGACCCTGATGATCTTCAAGGATGGTCAATTGGCAGCCACCAAAGTGGGCGCCATGAGCAAGTCACAACTGACCGCTTTCATCGACCAGCAATTGGCCTGATATCGGCTTGAGCCTGGACAACTCAGGCCTCCCACGAGAACCGGGCCAAGATGGCCCGGTTTT
>CAYRBW010000341.1:0-2165 GCA_964422575.1 uncultured Limnohabitans sp. | reverse complement strand
CCGTTGTACCCACCATCCACTACCAGATGGGTGGCATCCCGACCAACATCAACGGCCAAGTGGTCGTCCAGAACCCCACAGACCACAACGCCGTGGTCAACGGTCTGTATGCGGTTGGCGAATGCTCTTGCGTCTCAGTGCACGGTGCCAACCGCCTGGGCACCAACTCGCTGCTCGACTTGCTGGTGTTCGGCCGCGCTGCGGGCAACCACATCGTGGACTTTGCATCCAAAACCAAGTCGCACAAGCCATTGCCAGCTGACGCCACCGACCTCACACTGGAACGCCTGAACAAACTCGAAGGCCGTGGTGGCGAATACGCCCAAGACGTGGCCAACGACATGCGCTCGGCCATGCAGCAACACGCTGGCGTGTTCCGCACTCAAGCCAGCATGGACGAGGGTGTTCAAAAGATGGCTCTCATCCGTGACCGTGTCAATGCCATCGGCCTAAAGGACACTTCCAAAGTGTTCAACACCGCCCGCATCGAAGCGTTAGAGGTGGAAAACCTGATCGAAGCTGCGCAAGCCACCATGGTGTCTGCCGCTGCACGCCGCGAGTGCCGAGGTGCTCACACCGTGAGTGATTACGAGCGCCCAGTGGATGACGCCGTTGCTCCCTTGGGCCGTGACGATGCCAACTGGATGAAACACACCCTTTGGCACAGCGCCTCGAACAGCTTGACCTACAAGCCCGTCAAGCTCAAACCCCTGACCGTGGACTCCGTGCCACCCAAGGTTCGCACGTTCTAAAGATTGTCTGGACCGCTCACCCAAAGTGAGCGGTTCACCACCAGAATCCAACAGGAGTTCTTCCATGACCCTACGTACTTTTCAGATCTACCGCTACGACCCCGATAAGGATGCAAAACCTTACATGCAGACCATCCAGGTCGAACTGGACGGCAACGAACGCATGCTGCTTGACGCCCTGATGAAACTCAAAGCCGTGGACCCCACCATCTCCTTTCGCCGCTCTTGCCGCGAAGGTGTGTGTGGTTCGGACGCGATGAACATCAACGGCAAAAACGGTCTGGCTTGCCTGACCAACATGAACACCTTGCCCGGCACCATCGTCTTGAAGCCCCTGCCCGGTCTACCCGTGATCCGCGACGTGATCGTGGACATGACCCAGTTCTTCAAGCAGTACCACTCGATCAAGCCTTACCTGATCAACAACAACATCCCGCCCGAAACCGAGCGCCTGCAAAGCCCACAAGAGCGTGACGAGTTGAACGGTCTGTACGAGTGCATCTTGTGCGCCAGCTGCTCGACCAGCTGCCCGAGTTTCTGGTGGAACCCCGACAAATTCGTGGGTCCTGCCGGTCTGCTGCAAGCCTATCGCTTCATCGCTGACAGCCGCGACGAAGCCACTGCCGAGCGCCTGGACAACCTGGAAGACCCTTACCGCCTCTTCCGTTGCCACACCATCATGAACTGCGTCGATGTTTGCCCCAAGGGTCTGAACCCCACCAAGGCCATTGGCAAGATCAAAGAGATGATGGTTCGCCGCGCTGTCTGATGACTGTCACACCGATACTGGAAGACGCGTCACTGGTCGGCGCTGACCGCCTCGCTCCCTTGAGCGAGCGGTCGCTGAGCAAACTCCGTTGGCGCAGCCGACGGGGCCTGCTCGAAAACGACTTGTTCATCGAGCGCTTTTTCAATCGGCATGATGCACGCTTAAACGTCGGACAGGCACGGGGCATGTATGTGCTGATGGACCTGTCAGACAACGATCTCATGGACTTGTTGTTGTGCCGCAAGGAGCTGCAGCCCGAGATCAGCACCGAAGAGGTGCGCGAAGTCCTGGACATGTTGAGAGCGTGACCCACACTGGATCACACCCGGAATTTTTGAGGAAACCCACCATGAAACTCGCTGACAACAAAGCCACCCTGTCGTTCTCCAATGGCAGCCCCAGCATCGAGATGCCCGTGTACTCCGGCAACATCGGTCCTGACGTGATCGACATCCGTAAGCTCTACGCGCAAAGCGGCATGTTCACTTACGACCCTGGCTTCCTGTCCACTGCCTCGTGCCAATCGGCCATCACTTACATCGATGGTGACAAGGGCGAGCTGCTGTACCGCGGCTACCCCATCGAACAACTGGCCAACAAGGCCGACTACCTCGACACCTGCTACCTGCTGCTGAACGGTGAGT
>CAYRBW010000340.1:0-2186 GCA_964422575.1 uncultured Limnohabitans sp. | reverse complement strand
CCACCTCCACCGAGCAGTCGGGCTTGTTCGCCCATTTGTTGCCCGCGTTCAAGAAAGCCAGTGGGCTGGATGTGAAAGTGGTGGCCTTGGGCACCGGCCAAGCGTTGGACATGGCGCGCCGGGGTGACGCCGATGTGGTGTTTGTGCACGACCAAGTGGCGGAAGAAAAATTTGTGGCCGATGGCTTCGGCCTCAAACGCCTGCCTGTCATGTACAACGACTTTGTGCTGATTGGCCCCAAGGCCGACCCGGCAGCCACCAAGGGCAAAGACATTGTGGTGGCCCTGGCCAAGTTGTCTTCAGGCAACGCGGCGTTTTTCTCGAGCTGTGACAAGAGCGGCACGCACGCGGCCGAGCTGCGTTTTTGGAAAATGGCCAATCTGGTGGATAAAAAAGGCAGCGGCTACAAGGAGTGCGGTTGTGGCATGGGCCCGGCTTTGAACATTGCGGCGTCTTCTGGCAGCTATGTGCTGGCCGATCGTGCCACCTGGCTCAACTTCAAAAACCGCGCTGATCTGACCATTTTGGTGGAGGGCGACAACCGCTTGTTTAACCAGTACGGTGTGATGGTGGTCAACCCTGCTAAACACGCGCACGTCAAGCAGGCCGATGCGCAAAAGTTTGTGGACTGGATCACCACAGCGGCTGGCCAAGCTGTCATCGCCGATTACAAGATCGGTGGCGAGCAGCTGTTCTTCCCGAATGCGGTCAAGTAAAGCGCAGCCTGATCAGGCTTTGGGGGCGCCGAGTTTGCGGTATACCGTGGCGCGGCTGATGCCCAAAGCACGGGCCGCTTCGGCCACGTTGCCCCGAGCTCGATGTACCGCGTCCCGGATCATGTCGATTTGCGCGTCTTTGAGACCTTTTGGGGCTTTGGTGGTCAATTGCGCTTGTGACAGGGAGGGTGACCTCTGGGTGTTCCTGGCCGATGGCACGTCATGAAAGTGTGGCGCTGCAGCCCCTGCAAGCCATGCCTGTGTTTGCAAACGCAGACCCGACCACAGCGGCAACTCTTGCGTGGGCGCTGTGGCTTTGCCGTTTCGATGGGCGGCATCAAACAGGTTTTCCCAAGCAGAGGCAAACACATCGCTGACGTGCAATGACGCACTGTGGGCGGTGGGCGACAAGGACAGCATTTGCCGGGCCGTCGGGTTCGTGCCAAGGATGTGACCATCGGGCCCCAAGGTGAGCAGGCCGTCACTGTCGTCGCCGGGCTGGTTACCGGGCCAGTTCAGGCGCAGCACCAGCGCATGTGCGGTGGACAGCAGCCAACTGTTTTCGATGCTGCGGGCCGAGCGGCGCACCAGATGTTTGAGGGCTGGGCGTTCGGTGGATTCGATGCCTGTCAGGTCCAGCATGCCCGCGCACACGCCGTCGGGGCCAAACACGGGCGCACCCGCGCAGCTGTAAACCCCCGTATCCTGAAAAAAGTGCTCGCCCTGGTGCAGCCACACGGGCTGCAGTTCAGACAGCGCCGCGCTGATGGCGGTGGTGCCTACGGCCTTTTCGGACAAATCGACCCCTACACGGGCAATCATTTCGGCGCGACGGTCTTGCCGGTCCACCGGGCCGTGCACATCGACCACGATGCCCTCTGCATTGGTCAAGATGGCGAAGTAGCGGATGTCGGCAATGGCACGGGCCAGCTCGACCAAGACAGGCTGAGCCGCTTGCACCAACGGTTGGCTGGCTTCTTGCACCCGGCGCATGTGTTGGGCCGAGATGGTGTCAAACGCCACCGTTTGACCAGGTTGCAGGCCCATGGCCATACAACGCTGCCAGGATTGAATGATCCAGGGTGAAACGCCAGCGGCTGATCCTTCAGGCTGCGCCGGGTCTGAGCCCTTGTGAAAGATCAATTCGCGGGCGCTTCCAATCTGTTGCAGGCGGTCGCTGGTGGGAACAGTCAGAGACATGTCAGATGTGTATCAAGCTGAGAATTTGTGAAGTCAACCTTGCAAAACCTAGGGTTAATACGGATCGGTCTGCAGGGGCATGCATCAACAATGCTTATGCATTCTGATTCATAAGCGTGGGCTTGAACAGCCCGTCACCCCACAGGAGACACACATGCAGAAAGTCCTGCACATCAATCCGGACAAATGTACCGGCTGCTTGCAGTGCGAAATGGCCTGTTCCTTCGAGAACTACGGCACATACGCCACTTCCAAATCTCGCATCAAGGT
>CAYRBW010000339.1:0-2200 GCA_964422575.1 uncultured Limnohabitans sp. | reverse complement strand
TGCCCCTCTCTCCCGCGCCTTTTAATTCTATTGCCCTTCGATTATTGCCCATTCCATAGGCACGATTAAGTGTTTGATTTCGGAAGCCTCATGAGTTCGATGATCAAGACACCTATAGCCAAGACCAAAGATGGCAGCGAAAGCGGCGGCGGTAATGCTCGCGCACATGCGCGTTGTCGCGCAACAATTCATAAGAGCGCAGCATCAACTCGCCAAAGTCCACCACACCTTCGCGCTGGCATTGCTCTTCGTACAACTGGTACAGCTCCACCTTGCGGCGGGTTTCGTCGTCGCGCACCGTCACATCACCCGGGCGCTGGCCGTCTTCCTTGCAGCCCGAAATGAAATATTGCAACTGCTTAGGTGGAAAGCGGTCTTCGTCCACATTGAACTGCTTGCACAGCCGCTTGACGGCCGACAGCTGGTCTTGTGTGTCCAGAATTTGAAAGGTCTGGGGTAAGCCCGCCAACTGATAATGCGCCCGCAAAAACCGGTTGCACAAGCCGTGAAACGTGCCAATCCACATCGCGTTCACGTTCACCGGCAGCATGGACTGCAAGCGCAGCTTCATTTCTTTGGCCGCTTTGTTGGTGAAAGTCACCGCCAAAATGCCGCCGGGCGAGACCTGCGAGGTCTGCAACAACCAAGCGATGCGCGTGGTCAGCACCCGGGTCTTGCCCGAACCGGCCCCCGCCAAGATCAGCGCGTGCTCGGGCGGCAAAGCAACGGCACGGAGCTGCTCGTCATTGAGCCGGGCAAGCAACGGGCTGGCAGAGGCGAAGGGGAAATCGGGGGACAGTGATGGTTCAAAAGGCATGGGGGGATTGTAGGAAGTCCCAAACCGCGCCTTAAACGACTACCAGATATGGGACTAAATTCGGACTGTTACCGGAGGCACCATGCAAGCTCAAGACCACATCCGATCCATTTCATACCTCAAGAGTCGTCCCTGCAAAATTCATTTCAAGCCAGCACCCAGCGCTGATCTGAGTTTTGCAGTCGTTTACAGCCGAAAATTTCGGCCAATTTCTCAAACATTCCCACCAAACCGCCAGCCTGCAACAGGCACAACAAAAGGCCCAGGCCTTTCTTGGCGATCATCCGCAGCAGCCAGCGGATGAAAGTACCCCGCAGCGCACAGCACCGCGTGCAGCGCATCCCCCTCTGAGCCCTTCAGATGACAGCGATCCATGCGGTGGTCTGCCTTCAGGTGCCCGATGATTGGCTTGATCGCTTGGCGGCGTTTGAGCAACTTGCGCTCTTCATCGCTCAGCCGCTTGTCCTTGCCTCGGTGTTTGATTTCAATGTCCGGGTTGTCTTTGTCCACACCCCGATAACCCAAGTCGGCATACACCACTTCGGGCTTGACGCCCAGGCCCTGCATCAGGATGGCCGATTGTTCAATTTGCTCGTGCATGGTGTGCCCGTCATATGGGTTACCCGCAAAGCGCCTGGCACCCACGATCAAATTGCCCTTGAGCGTCATGGCCAGACCCACCTTCACCCCAAACTCATAGGGGTTGCGGCTCTTGCCTTTTGAGATGCACTTTACCTGCGGCGCGTGCCAGCTGTAGAGCTTGGTGCGGTTGCCCACCGCTTTGCGGCTGGCCGTCTGCGCGACTAGGCGTTTGGCTTTGTCCAGCGTATGGCCCAGTGTTTCTTGTAGTGCTTGACTCAGCACGGTCATCTTGCGAGCCACCTCGCGCTGCAAGCGGCCAACGATGGTGCTTTGGCGTTTGATGACTTTGAAGCTGTTTATCACGCCATGGGCACTTTGATGCCGTATCCATCAGAGGATCCACCCCGATTGCTCGAAGCCCCGCTTGCTGAGAGACGGTTGTTCATGCCTTCAGCGTTCAGTGGTCTCAATTCCTTGCCCGTAGGCAGGGAGGCAGGGAGGCATCCATAGCATCTCTATTTATTTGCAGTCAGCCCTGCCGACGGCAAAGTGATTCAAACGAGGCTTCTACTCATTGCGCCCTTGGATAAGCGTAGATCTTCTTGGTCCAGGTATCTCTGCCGGCCAGCTCATTCAGAACCCAATTGATATGCCCAGAAGAATCTTCAATACGAAAAACCTCCAGTGAGAGCACAACAGACGGTATCGTTTGTCTTTTAGAAAACGGTGGCAATGTGCCATCGCAGCGATCTTTATTACCAGTGGCATTGATTTTTTCAGCAAAGCCCCACTCACATTTGG
>CAYRBW010000338.1:0-2234 GCA_964422575.1 uncultured Limnohabitans sp. | reverse complement strand
CTGCTGCAGAGCGGGGCGCACAAAAGCGGCAAAGGTCACCATCACCGCCACCGGGTTGCCGGGCAGGCCAAACAGCACAGCTGAGCGCTCACCCTGCGTGATGCGGCCCACCGCCATGGGACGACCAGGTCGCATGGCAATGCGCCAAAACGCCACATCGCCCAGTTTTTTCATCATGGCCTTGGTGTGGTCGGCCTCGCCCACACTCACGCCGCCGCTGGTGATGATGGCGTCCGCTTGTGCCGCCGAGTCCACAAAAGCTTGCTCCAATGCAGCCGGGTCATCTCGCACCACACCCATGTCGATCAGCTCGCAGCCCAGTGCCTGCACCAGGCCCGCTACGGTGTAGCGATTGCTGTCGTACACCGCGCCTTCGCGAGGTGCTTCGCCCAGACTCAGGATCTCGTCGCCGGTTGAAAAGTAGGCCACCTTGGGCTTGCGCCAGACGGTGGCGCTGGGCAGCCCCAAGCTGGCCAGCAGACCGCAAGCGGCAGGTGTCAATCGCACTCCGGCCGACAAGGCAGCATGGCCTGCCATCAGGTCTTCACCCAACAATCGACGGTTGTCGCCGGTTTGCAGCAGAGCCGGCGGCACCTGCACCGTGTCACCCTCAGTTTTTACCAACTCTTGCGGGGCCACGGTGTCCAGTTCGGCGGGCATGATGGCCCCGGTCATGATGCGCACGCATTCACCCGCTTGCACCGAACCTTGCCAAGCCGCACCAGCGAAGGCGGTGCCTACGACCTTGAAGTGCGTGACTTGTCCGGCTTGTAGTTCAGCCCCGCGCAGGGCGTAACCGTCCATGGCCGAGTTGTCGTGTGGCGGCACGCTGATAGGCGAGATCACGTCTTGCGCCAGGATGCGGTCATGCGCCTGCATCAGTGGCACGGTCTCTTGCTCGCGAACGGGTTGCACCAGTTGGGCCAAAAACGTGTTGACCTGAGTGACCGACAAGGCCTGTGGGTCGTAGCCTTGCAGGCGTTCAGCGATCTGATCAATGGACAGGGCAGGGGAGGTCATGGCAAAGGGGCACGGCGCTGGCGTGCCGCAAGGGTTCAAAGGGATTCGAGTTCTTGCAGCTCGGCCAGCGTGTTGGCGTTGGCAAAAGCGTGGGTGCTGTCGCCGCGCTGGTCAAAATGCACGATGGCGCAGTGGTGCTGGCCCGTCCACGCGTCGATCTTGCGGCCACCGCCTTGAGTGAACTTGACCAAGCTTTCGAGCAATTCCGTTTTGAGCAGGCAAAACACTGGCTGCGGGCGCACCGTGCCATCAGCCTCGGGGGCGGCGGCCATGGCCAGGTCGGCGTCTTGGTCATGGAGCGCTTGCACCAAGCGCTCCACCAAATCCAAGGGGAACAGCGGTGAGTCACATGGCACGGTGAGCAAGAGAGGTGTCTCGCAGCGCTCCAAGCCCGTGAGGAAGCCCGCCAAAGGCCCCGCATAGCCATCGATGCTGTCGGGCCAGACCGACACGCCCAGCGACTCGTAAGCGGCCAGGTTGCGGTTGGCGTTGATCAATATCTCTTGCAGCGGCACGCTTTGCAACTGCAGGCGCATCAGGGTTTGCAGCGCCAACGGCAGGCCGCGAAAGTTTTGCAGGCCCTTGTCAACGCCGCCCATGCGCGCGCCGCGCCCGCCCGCCAAAATCAGGCCGGTGATGGCCTGTGTGTCGTTGTTCATGGCGTTCAGCCTCCGATGTAACTCATTTCCACACGGCGGACGGGGCCGTTGGCGGTGTCGGGGCCGCGCAGGCTGCGCAGCACCGAATATTGGTCATTTCGCCCGCGCCAAATGGCATCGACCGTGGCGGCCAGCGTATGGTCGCTTTGCGCCGGGTCGCGCAGCAACTGGCGCAGGTCGTATCCCTGGCTGGCAAACAGGCACAAGTACAAGCGGCCTTCGGTGGACAGACGTGCGCGGTTGCAGTTGCCGCAAAAGGCCTGCGTCACGCTGCTGATCACACCCACTTCGCCCAGCGACGGGTCGTGCTCGCCTTGGGCATTGGCATAACCCCAGCGCTCGGCGGTCTCTCCGGGGGCGGCTGGGTCCAGTTGCACCAGCGGCAGCTCGGCATGCAGGTGGCGCACCACGTCGGCGCTGGGCAGCACCTCGTCCATGCGCCAGCCATTGGTGGCGCCCACGTCCATGTATTCGATGAAGCGCAGCACCTGGCCCGAGCGGCGGAAATGCCGCGTCATGCGCAGGATCTCATGCTCGTTGGTGCCGCGCTTGACC
>CAYRBW010000337.1:0-2262 GCA_964422575.1 uncultured Limnohabitans sp. | reverse complement strand
CATGGTCAAGCCCGGCGCGGTGGTGCTGGATGTGGGCATGAATCGCAACGACGAAGGCAAGCTCTGCGGTGATGTGGACTTTGATGGTGTGAAAGCAGTCGCCAGCCACATCACCCCTGTACCAGGGGGCGTTGGCCCCATGACCATCACCATGCTGCTGGTCAATACCCTTGAAGCAGCAGAACGCGCCTCCAAGTGAGATCATTCATTTCGTACTCGCCCTTCTGGAACTGCCCATGACCAACCCCTTGCTCGACACCTCTGGCCTGCCTTTGTTTGACCGCATCACGCCCGAGCATGTGGCCCCGGCCATGGACGAACTGCTGGCCGCAGCCGACAAGGCACTCGAAACGGTGACCGCTGCCGATTTCCCTGCGGACTGGAAAGCCATCGCCAGAACCTTGAACGTGGCCACCGAGCGACTGGGTATGGCCTGGGGGGTGGTGAACCACCTCAACAGCGTGGCCGACACCCCCGAGCTGCGCGCAGCCTACAACGCAGCCCTGCCCCGCGTGACTGAATTTGGGACACGCCTGGGCAGCGACGAGCGCCTGTATGCCAAATACAAAGCGATTGACCCGGCCAGCCTGAACGCTGAGCAGACACAGGCCCACAAAAACGCCTTGCGTGCTTTCATATTGGGCGGAGCCGAACTGCAAGGCCCAGCCAAAGAACGTTACGCCACCATTCAGGAGCGCTTGGCCGAAATCACGCAAAAGTTCAGCGAAAACACCTTGGACGCCACCGATAAATTTGCCCTTTACGTGAACGAACAACAGCTCAAAGGTGTGCCTGCCGATGTGGTGCAAGCTACCCGAGATGCGGCCCAAAAAGAAGGTCAAGAAGGCCATCGCCTGTCGCTCAAGATGCCGGTTTACCTGCCTGTGATGCAGTTTGCCGACAGCAGCGTTTTACGTGAACAGCTCTACAAAGCCCACGTCACCCGTGCCTCAGACCAGGCTCCCGAAGATGCCAAGCAATTCGACAACACCCCCTTGATGCAAGAAATCCTGGCCTTGCGCCAAGAGGAAGCCCGCTTGCTTGGCTTTGACAACTACGCCCAAGTGTCGGTGGTTCCCAAGATGGCCGAGTCGCCAGAAAAAATCACCACCTTCTTGCGCGATCTGGCAGCCAAAGCACGCCCGTTTGCCGAAAAAGACCTTGCCGATTTGCGTGAATTTGCCACCAACGCGCTGGGTATCACCGGCCCACTGAACGCCTGGGACGTGCCTTATTTGTCTGAAAAACTCAAGGAAGCCCGCTACAGCTTCAGCGAGCAAGAGGTCAAGCAGTACTTCACCACACCCAAGGTGCTGGCTGGATTGTTCAAGATCATTGAGACCCTGTTTGAGGTGAACATTCGCGCCGACCAGGCCCCAGTTTGGCACCCCGCAGTCGGTTTTTACCGCATCGAGCGCAACGGCCATTTGGTGGGCCAGTTCTACCTCGACCCACCGGCCCGCGCAGGCAAGCGCGGCGGCGCCTGGATGGACGATGTGCGAGGTCGTTGGCAACGCCCCGACACCGGCGTGGTGCAAACGCCTGTTGCACATTTGGTCTGCAACTTTGCCGAAGGCGTGAACGGTCAACCCGCTTTGCTGACGCACGACGACGTGATCACCCTCTTCCACGAGTTTGGCCACGGCCTTCACCACATGCTCACCCAGGTCAGCGAGCGCGATGTCTCAGGCATCAGCGGCGTGGAATGGGACGCGGTCGAGCTGCCCAGCCAGTTCATGGAAAACTTCTGCTGGGAATGGTCGGTGCTGCGGCACATGACGGCCCATGTGGACACAGGCGAGCCCTTGCCCCGAGCACTGTTCGACAAAATGCTGGCCGCCAAGAACTTCCAAAGCGGCTTGCAAACCTTGCGCCAAATCGAGTTTTCGCTGTTCGACATGCTGGTGCACGCCGATCACGATCCGGCACAAGACTTCATGCCTGTGCTGCGCCAGGTGCGTGACGAGGTGGCTGTGATACAGCCGCCCGCCTTCAACCGCATGGCCCACACCTTCAGCCACATCTTTGCAGGCGGATACGCCGCCGGGTACTACAGCTACAAATGGGCCGAAGTGTTGAGCGCCGACGCCTACGCCGCGTTTGAAGAAACCGCCGCAGCCGACGGCACGCCCAGCGTGGAAACCGGCCGCCTCTACCGCCAAGCGATTTTGGAAGCCGGTGGCAGCCGCCCGGCCCTCGAATCGTTCAAGGCCTTCCGTGGCCGCGAACCGAGCCTGGATGCTTTGCTGCGCCACCAAGGCA
>CAYRBW010000336.1:0-2263 GCA_964422575.1 uncultured Limnohabitans sp. | reverse complement strand
ACCCGGTTGCGGAGAAGGTGACCTTAGCAGCTTAAGTGCGCCCCGCTCTGCAGCAGCTCATGGGCTGGCAAGCGCCCACTTTGCCCCTGCTCAAAGCAAAGAGAACCGAGGCGCTGCGCAAGAAACCTGGCCGCACAGAATACCAGCGCGGCATCGTCAGCACCAACGCAGCAGGCGAATTGCAGGTCAGCATCACCGGCAACCAAGGCTCGGGCGTGCTCAGCTCCATGGTTCAAGCCAACGGGCTGATCGTGCTGGGTCATGCACAAGGGAACGTGGCCGTGGGTGACGAGGTGGATGTGATGATGTTTGACGGGTACCTGTGAACACGGCTACCTGAAGAATCCATGAAAAAAGCGGCCGATGCCGCTTTTTTCATGGCTCAGTCGCTGCACACAGCGAAGAGAGGAAGGGCGATCAATGCGCCGCCGTTTCAGGGGGGGCCTCATGCGCCACCGCCTTGTTGGGGCCCGGTACGGCCTTGCGGGCCAACAGCGAGTACATGGTGGGCACCACAAAAATAGCCAGTAAAGTGCCCAAGCTCATGCCGCCCACAATGACCCAGCCGATTTGCGTGCGGCTTTCGGCACCGGCCCCGGTTGCCAGGGCCAACGGCACCGCGCCCAGGACCATGGCACCCGTCGTCATCATGATCGGGCGCAAGCGCTGGCCAGAGGCCTTGATCAACGCCTCTTGCATCGCCATGCCCTGCTCGCGCAGCTGGTTGGTGAACTCGACGATCAAAATGCCGTGCTTGGTGATCAGGCCCACCAGGGTGATCAAGCCGATCTGCGAATACACGTTGAGAGAACCACCTGTCCATTTGAGCGCCAGCAATGCGCCGATCATGGACAAGGGCACCGACAACATGATGACAAACGGGTCGATGAAGCTTTCAAACTGGGCTGACAGCACCAAAAAAATGAAGAACAACGCCAGCACGAACACGATCACCAAAGCGCCCTGCGAATTTTTGAATTCGCGCGAAGTGCCGTTCAACTCGGTGGTGTAGCCCGGCTTGAGCACCTTCGCTGCGGTCTCGTCCATGAACTTCAAGGCTTCACCCAGCGAGTAGTCGGGTGCCAGGTTGGCCGTGATCGACACAGAACGGCGCTGACCGAAGTGATTCAGCTCGCGCGGCGACACGCTCTCGCGTACCTTCACCAAACTGGACAGCGGGATCATGGTGTCGTTGCGACCACGCACCTGGATCACGTCGATGTCATCGGGCGTGTTGCGCGCCGAGGGCAAGGTTTGCACGATCACGTCGTATTGCTCGGCATCGCGCTTGTAACGCGTCACCACACGGCCACCCAACATGGTCTCAATGGTTTTGGCCACCACCTCGATGCTCACGCCCAACTCGGCCGCTTTGACGCGGTCCACCTCCACCCGAAGCTCGGGCTTGTTCAAGCGCAAGTCCACATCGGGCGACAAAATGCCGGGATTTTTGGCGATTTCGTCCATCATCTGGCGGGTCAGCAGGTTCAGATTCTGGTAACTGTCCGAGGTCTGGATCACGAAGTTCAAAGGCCGCTCACGAAAACCCTGACCCAAAGAAGGCGGGGTGATCGGGAAGGCATTCACTCCTGGCAGGCCGTTGAACTTCGCCCCCAGTTCACGGGCGATCTCCAGCGTGGTGCGCTTGCGCTCGTCCCAGTCCACGGCTCGGTAAACCACCGAGCCCTGGCCCACCGTGGGGTTGCCCATGTTGGCGAAGATTCGGTCGAATTCAGGATATGCTTGCCCGAATTTTTCGAGCGAACGGGCGTAGCGGTCGGAGTACTCCAGCGTGGAACCATCGGGCGCGTTCACGGTCGCCAAAATCGTGCCCCGGTCTTCGAGTGGTGCCAACTCTTGCTTCATGGTGGGATAAACCAGTGCAATGGCCACGCCAGAGCCGATCATCACCAACACCACCACCCAACGGGCGCGGGTCAAAATCAGGCCGAGCAAGCGTTCATAACCGTTGGACAGCGCCGTGAGCCAGCACTCCATGCTGCGGTCAAACCAGCTGGGGTTGGGGTTGTGCCGCAGCAGTTGGGCGCTCAACATGGGCGCCAAAGTCAGCGCCACAAAACCGGACACCACCACAGCACCCGCCAAAGCCAGTGCGAACTCGCCAAACAATTTGCCTGTGCGCCCCGGCGTAAAGGCCAATGGTGCGAACACGGCCGCCAAGGTCATGGTCATGGCGATCACCGCAAAGCTGATCTCGCGCACGCCCTTGATGGCCGCTGAAAACGGGTCCAAACCTTCTTCG
>CAYRBW010000335.1:0-2268 GCA_964422575.1 uncultured Limnohabitans sp. | reverse complement strand
CTGTATGGAAGTTGGGGTCCATGATCACGTTGATGAATGGGATCAGGAACTCGTCTTTGTCACGGATGGACTGGACTTCGTTGTACGCGTTGAAGATTTCGCTTTCATCCAGGCCCAGAGATTCCACGATGTACTGGTAGGCGTGGGTGTGGATCGCTTCCTCGAAAGCCTGACGCAGTAAGAACTGACGGCACTCGGGGGCTGTGATGTGGCGGTAGGTGCCCAGCACGATGTTGTTGGCAGCCAGTGAGTCGGCGGTGACAAAAAAGCCAAGGTTGCGCTTGACGATGCGGCGTTCATCTTCGGTCAGGCCGTTGGGGTCTTTCCATAAGGCGATGTCGCGGTTCATGTTCACTTCCTGCGGCATCCAGTGGTTGGCGCAGGTGGCCAAATATTTTTCCCAAGCCCATTTGTATTTGAAGGGGACCAACTGGTTGACGTCGGTCTGACCGTTGATGATGCGTTTGTCTGCCGCGTTCATGCGGCGTGGGCTGGCTGCGGGGGATGCGGCAGCAGACGCTGTGCTTGTGTCAGCGCCTGTATAAGAGGGCATCACAGGGTGTGATGCAGGTTTGACTTGATCGTCCCAGGACAACATAAAAAATTCCAGTTCTCAAATTATGAAAGCAAGCGCACTAAATTCAAAGAAGCGATGCACTTTTTCGATCTGCGCAACCGTGAAGTGTTGTTCAATTGCATCGCACTTGGCATATCGCAGCCAAGTGCAATGTTTTTCAAATCACTGACAGGCTTCACAACCTTGATCATCGATGGCCACAAATTTGATGTCTGTTGCAGGAGATGCATTCATGGATGTGTGTGCAGCGGCTGTCGTCGAGCCCATGGCGCTTATGCCACTGGCGGGTGAGCCCGACGATGAGACCGCGTTGTGTGATCCTGCTTGCACCGTCGATTTTTCGACCTGCGTCGCGCTGGAGGTGCGCAGGTAATAGGTGGTTTTCAGACCACGCAGCCATGCGAGTTTGTAGGTGTCGTCGAGTTTCTTGCCCGAGGCTCCGGCCATGTAGATGTTGAGTGATTGCGCTTGGTCAATCCACTTCTGACGGCGTGCAGCGGCTTCGACCAACCAAGTGGTCTCGACTTCAAAAGCGGTAGCGTAGAGCGCTTTGATTTCTTGAGGGACGCGGTCGATTGGGCGCAGAGAGCCATCAAAGTGCTTCAGGTCCATGACCATCACGTCATCCCACAGACCCAAACGTTTCAAGTCACGCACCAAGTAGCCGTTGATCACCGTGAACTCACCAGACAGGTTGGATTTGACGGACAGGTTGCCAAAGCAAGGCTCGATCGAGGCGTCTACGCCAATGATGTTGGAAATGGTGGCTGTGGGCGCAATGGCCACACAGTTAGAGTTGCGCATGCCGTCTGCGGCAATCTTTTTGCGCAGTGACTCCCAGTCCAAGGTTGACGAGCGGTCGACTTCGACGTAACCACCGCGCTCACGTTCCAGCAGCTTGAGTGTGTCCAGAGGCAAGATGCCTTGATCCCACAACGAGCCTTTGTAAGTGGTGTACTGGCCGCGTTCTTTGGCCAGTTCGGTGGATGCCCAATAAGCGTAGTAGCAAATCGCTTCCATCGACTGGTCAGCAAACTCAACAGCCGCTTGCGAGGCGTAGGGGATACGCATTTCGTAGAGCGAATCCTGGAAGCCCATCAAGCCCAGACCAACGGGGCGGTGGCGCATGTTGGAGTCGCGGGCCTTCTTGACGGCGTAGTAGTTGATGTCAATCACGTTGTCCAGCATGCGCATGGCGATCGTGATGGTTTTCTTGAGTTTGTCGTGGTCAATGACTTTGCCTGTGGCGCTGTCTTTGAGGTGGCGTGACAAGTTGACCGAGCCGAGATTGCACACCGCAGTTTCGGTGTCGCTGGTGTTGAGCGTGATTTCGGTGCACAGGTTGGAGGAGTGCACCACGCCGACGTGTTGCTGAGGTGAGCGCACGTTGCAAGGGTCCTTGAATGTGATCCAAGGGTGGCCAGTTTCAAACAGCATGGACAGCATCTTGCGCCACAGGTCTGTGGCAGGTACTGTTTTGCTGGGCTTGATTTCACCGCGCTCGGCTTTTTGTTCATAAGCCACATAAGCTTTTTCGAAGGCCAAGCCGAACAGGTCATGCAGGTCAGGCACATCCGAAGGGGAGAACAGCGTCCAGTTGCCCTTTTCCATCACGCGGCGCATGAACAGATCCGGGATCCAGTTGGCGGTGTTCATGTCGTGGGTGCGGCGGCGGTCGTCGCCGGTGTTCT
>CAYRBW010000334.1:0-2270 GCA_964422575.1 uncultured Limnohabitans sp. | reverse complement strand
CTCCTACAGGGGCAAACTCACAAACCCAGACGTTCCCGGGTGGCCGATGTGGGGCGGCCTTCGCCGTCCCAGCCGCGTGCGTCGTAGTACTTGGGCAGCATTTCTTCCAACTTGCTGACCATGCCTTTTCCGGGGCCGGTTTTGGCGGCTTCGGTCATCAGGCGCTTGGGCAGCTTGTCGTCGGCCTTGGTGAAGCCGGCGGCGTTGTTGAAATCGCGCTCCATGTTCCAGATGCGTTCACCGATGAGGTTCAAGTGCTCCATGGTGAACTCTTCGCCACAAGCGGCTTGCACCTGAGGGGCCACGTCGGCCAGGGTCCAGGCAAAGCTGGTGAAGACGCAGATGCCCGCCGAGTCAAAGGCGGCTGTCGCGTCCTGGAAGGCTTTGACCAGTTCGGGCTTGCCTTCGTGCTCGGTGGGCTCGGTCTTGACCGGGATGCCCAGCACTTCAGAGGCGATGGTGTAGCCGCGCAGGTGGCAAGCACCGCGGTTGGAAGTGGCATATGCCAAGCCGATGCCCTGGATCACGCGTCCGTCATAAGCGGGGAACTCTTGGCCCTTGACGCTCATGGACAAGTCGGGGTGGCCGTATTTGGCGGTCAGGCGCTTGGAGCCCATGCCAATTTCCTTGCCAAAACCGATGCCCTTGGCGGTCATGTCGACAAACTCGCACAAGGCTTCGGCCGAGCCAAAGGGTGCTGCCACACCGATTTGCTCTTTGGTCAGCACACCCATTTCATACAGCTCCATCACGGCGCCAATGGTGGCGCCAAAGCTGATCGGGTCAAAGCCTTCTTCGTTGCAAATCATGTTGGCGTATTGCAATGCTTCGAGGTCTTTCACCCCGTTGGCTGCGCCCAGCGCCCAAGCCGCTTCGTATTCAAGGCCGCCGTTGGCACCCCAATACTCAGGCTTGTTCTTGACGGAGAAGTGGCCTTCGTCCATCTTGCTGATGCGGCCGCAAGCGATGGTGCAACCAAAGCAAGCTTGGTTGGTCACCAGGTGCTTTTTGCCATCGGTTTCGCGGGGCGTGACCATGGCTTCGGCCGAGATGTCTTTGGCGCTTTCAAACTGCACATCGCGGTGGTTGCGTGTGGGCAATCCGCCGATCTCGTTGATCACGTTCATCAGCACCTGCGTGCCATAGGCTGGCAGGCCCTGGCCTGTGACGGCGTTGTCGGCCAGCACCTTTTTGGCCGCCTTGGCCGCAGCCATGAACGCCTTGGGGTTTTGCATGTTGCCCACGCCTTTGGTGCCGCGCACCGCAATGGCTTTGAGGTTCTTGCTGCCCATGACGGTGCCCACGCCCGAACGGCCAGCGGCACGGTGCAGGTCGTTCACCACCGCAGCGTAGAGCACGCCGTTTTCACCAGCCTTGCCGATGCTGGAAACGCGCAGCAAGGGGTCTTGCAAACTGGACTTGAGGATTTCCTCGGTCTTCCAAACGCTTTGGCCCCAAAGGTGGCTTGCATCGCGCAACTCGGCTTCGTCGTCGTTGATGTGCAAGTACACCGGCTTGGCCGATGCACCCCCAAAAATGACCATATCCCAACCGGCCATTTTGAGCTCAGCGCCCCAATAGCCGCCGGAGTTGGAGCAGGCAATGGCGCCGGTGAGCGGGCTCTTGGTGATGACGGTGTAGCGGCCACCGGTGGAGGCCATGGTGCCGGTCAGTGGGCCTGTGGCCCAGATGAGTTTGTTGTCAGCCGACAAGGGATCGACTTTGGGGTCGATCTCGCTGATCAGGTATTTGCTGCCCAGACCGCGTGAGCCGAGGTAGGCTTTGGCCCATTCCATGTTCAGCGGTTCGGATTTGACGGTGCCAGCCGTGAGGTTGACGCGGAGAATTTTTCCAGCCCAAGACATGTTGATGCTCCTTGTGGGGGGATTTAAGAGGCCGAGGGCTGATTGCCCAATTTGTCAGCCCACTGCTTCATCTTGTCAATGCCGGTCCAGTTGGCGTCCACAAACGTGATCGCACCGGTCGGGCAAGCGTCGGCACAGGCCGGATCGCCACCGCACAGGTCGCACTTTTGCACCTTGCCGGTTTCCTGCACGTAGTTGATGGTGCCGAACGGGCAGGCGATGGTGCAGACCTTGCAGCCCACACAGGTGGATTCGTTCACCACTTTGGCGCCCGTGGCTTTGTCCACGGTGATGGCTTCCACAGGGCAGGCATGCAGGCACCAGGCTTCGTCACATTGGGTGCAGGTGTAGGGCACTTTTTTACCGGTGTGATGGAAATCAAACACCTTGATGCGAGATTTGGAA
>CAYRBW010000333.1:0-2282 GCA_964422575.1 uncultured Limnohabitans sp. | reverse complement strand
ATCATCAAAGCGCCCTTCTGATCCATGTTGTTCACTGCCGCACAGGCAGCTCAGAAAAAGTCGTGGGGAATGATCATGTTCACCGTGGGGTTCACTGCCGCACAGGCAGCTCAGAAATTGTTGCGGTACGCGATGAAATATCACGCAAAGTTCACTGCCGCACAGGCAGCTCAGAAAAGGTGCATGCGTCTGCACAGACCGCGCACACCGTTCACTGCCGCACAGGCAGCTCAGAAATTGCTTGGCATGCGCCTGGTCGCAGCCAACGCGTTCACTGCCGCACAGGCAGCTCAGAAAAAAATGACCCTTTCTAAAAGCCAGACATCAAAGTTCACTGCCGCACAGGCAGCTCAGAAAAACCAGGAGTCGATGCGAGGCACCTTGTCCCATGTTCACTGCCGCACAGGCAGCTCAGAAAATGACGGGTGCCCCCACTGGCAGTTGTTGATTGTTCACTGCCGCACAGGCAGCTCAGACAAATGCGCAGGTATGGGTCGCGCAGGTATTCCTGTTCACTGCCGCACAGGCAGCTCAGAAAAAGACATTGCAGGTCGATGCTGGCAAGTCCAAGTTCACTGCCGCACAGGCAGCTCAGAAATGGACGGCGGCCACACCCGTGGCGGCGGTGCCGTTCACTGCCGCACAGGCAGCTCAGAAAATTACAAACCAAGGAGAAGAGTCCGTCGCGGAGGCTGCACCAGCGATGGAAGCCATGGCCTGATTTTTATTTCAGCTAGGGCAATCATCAATTTAGCGCCATAATTAGAGCCAATTAAGGAGCCAAATATGGAAGCTATTTATACCGATGTGATGGTCAGCATGTCGGAGTTCAAGAAGAACCCTGCAGCCGTGTTGCGCGAGGCCAATCGCCGTCCGGTGGCGGTGCTGAACCACAACAAGGCGGCTTTTTACATGATTGAGCCTGCCCTGTTTGAGGCCATGCTGGAGGAGTTGTCTGACCAGAAGCTGGGTCGCACGGTGTTGGCGCGCATGAGTGAGCGTGAGCAGGCCATCGAGGTGGATATCGATGCCATCTAAGGCCGCGCAAGCCAAAGAGCCTGCGCGCAAGCACAAGTATCGCTTGCAGTTTGTCCCCAGCGCTTGGGTTGAATGGCAGAAACTGGATGGCTCGGTCAAAGAGCCGTTGCGCAAATTGCTGAAAAAGCGGCTGGACAACCCCCATTTACCGGGCGCAGCTCTGCACGGAGCGTTGGCTGGGTACTACAAAATCAAGCTCAATAAACAAGGGTACAGGTTGGTCTATGGTGTTCAGGATGATGTGCTAATCGTCATGGTGATGACAGTGGACAAGCGCGAAGACAGCGTGGTGTACCAGTCGGCCATGCAACGCGTCACAGAGAAGATGGCAGAGTTGGTCAAGGATGTGCAGAAACGTTTGAAGACATGAAAACCGGCACAAGCTGCGTGAAAGAAAAGAGTGGCTTCGAGTTCGGGGTGCGGGTTTGGATCTTTGAGGCATGGTGTCATCTGCGTGCCAACGCCCCACCCGCATGGCTGTTAGCCTTTCCCCATGATCGACCTCTACACCGCCGCCACGCCCAATGGGCACAAAGTCTCCATCGCGCTCGAAGAGCTGGCGCTGCCCTACACGCTCAAGGTGTTGGACCTGTCCAAGGGCGAGCAAAAGCAGCCTGACTTTTTGGCCATCTGCCCCAATGGCCGCATCCCCGCCATCGTGGACCGCGCTGCCGACGACTTTGCGGTGTTCGAGTCGGGCGCATGCCTGATGTATCTGGCCGAAAAAACCGGCCAACTCATGCCCGCCGACGCCAAGGGCCGTTCGTGTGTGCTGCAGTGGCTGATGTTTCAGATGGGGGGTATCGGGCCGATGATGGGGCAGGCCAATGTGTTCTTCCGCTACTTTCCGGAAAAGATTCAGCCTGCGATTGACCGCTATCAAGGCGAGAGCAAGCGACTTTTCACAGTGCTCGACAGCCATCTGAAAGACCACGAATACTTGGCGGGCGATTACTCGATTGCTGACATCGCCAACTGGGCCTGGGTGCGCACGCACCGCTGGTCGGGTGTGGAGGTGGATGATTTGCCGCACCTCAAGCGCTGGCTCGATGCGATCCGTCAGCGCCCTGCGGTGTTGCGCGGTATCGAAGCACCGCCGTCCCGCATCAACCTCGCCAAAGACGGCGACGATGCCGCCAAGAAGTTTTCAGAAGAAGCCCGCAAAATGGTCGAGATGGGCCAAAACCAAAGCGCCCTCAAAAAGGACAAGCCATGAAGCTCTACACCGCCCATCGCGCCCCCAG
>CAYRBW010000332.1:0-2297 GCA_964422575.1 uncultured Limnohabitans sp. | reverse complement strand
GTGTCCCACAGGCTGTAAGGCGTGAGAGAAGGCAAAAATGCGATGCGACCCAACACCTTGTTGAGTTCGCGGCGCGGCGTCAGGCTCTGGTGGCACGCGTCATGGCCGATGATGAACAGGCGGCCAATCACGAAACCGGCAGCCAGTGCGCACAAGACTTTGAGCCAGATGGATTCCAGCGCGATGGTGCCGGTGATCAGGGCAAAAAACAGGGTGTAGTCCAGAGCCAACAGCACAAAAGCCCGGAAGGTGCTTCGCGCTGACAGAGGGATGAGCCACTCGCGCAAGGTCTTGCGATGGGGCAGGGGTTGGTCCAGCCCAACAGGCTGGTGATTGGTGGGTGTGTGCAGTGCGGTCATGGTGCTTGTGTATCAATCGCTCAGGCTTGAGTTTAGTCGCCCAGACGTTTCCATGAACTGACAAGGATCAATTCCTCTCCTTAAACGGGTTGAATCGGTCTGTACAAAGTGTTTTTTGATGGGGGCGGGACGATGCATGGTCATCTTCAACTTGTTGTTGTCGAAAGAACCCGGTATGTAACCGATTTCGTGTGAAAATTGAAACCAAATTACATGGAGATCCCCGCATGACTCAACGCGCTACCAAGATTGTTGCCACCTTAGGCCCAGCTTCCAGCGACCCGGCCTTGCTCGAAGCGATGATTCGTGCTGGCGTCAATGTGGTGCGACTGAACTTCAGCCACGGTAAAGCCCAGGACCATGTGGATCGGGCCCGCCTCGTGCGTGAGGCCTCGCAACGTGCGGGTCGCGAAGTGGCGATCATGGCCGACCTGCAAGGCCCCAAGATCCGCGTCGGCAAATTTGCCGAAGGCAAAGTCATGCTGGAGCCCGGTGCAGTTTTTGTGTTGGATGCCTCGCGCACCGAGCCGGGCGACCTGCAAGGCGTGGGCCTGGACTACAAGGAATTGCCCCGTGATGTGAAAGCTGGTGATGTGCTTTTGCTCAACGATGGCCTGATTGTGCTGACGGTGAATGCTGTCAAGGGCGAACAGGTGCACACTACTGTGAAGCTGGGCGGCGAGCTGTCCAACAACAAAGGCATCAACAAGCAAGGCGGCGGCCTCACAGCCCCGGCCCTGACCGCCAAGGACATGGACGACATCAAGACTGCCATGAGCCTGCAAGCCGATTATGTGGCGGTCAGCTTTCCAAAAAATGCCACTGACATGGAAATGGCTCGCCAGTTGTGTAATGTGGCCGGTGCCGAATACGGTCACAAACCGGGCCTGATCGCCAAAATCGAGCGTGCTGAAGCCATCCCGCACTTGGAGGCGATTCTCAAGGCCAGCGACGGCATCATGGTTGCCCGCGGTGACTTGGCGGTAGAAGTCGGCAATGCCGCCGTGCCCGCCCTGCAAAAACGCATGATCAAGTTGGCCAAGGTGCATGACAAGGTTGTCATCACCGCCACCCAGATGATGGAGAGCATGATCACCAACCCGGTGCCCACCCGTGCTGAAGTGTCTGACGTGGCCAACGCCGTGCTGGACGGCACCGACGCCGTGATGCTGAGCGCTGAAACCGCTGCAGGCAAGTTCCCGCTCGAAACGGTGGAAGAGATGGCCAAGATCTGCGAGGCGGCCGAAAGTGCTGAAGACGTGCAGCTCGATGCCGATTTCAGGGGTCAATCTTTCAGCCGAATCGACCAGTCGATCGCCATGGGCGCTTTGTTCACGGCGCACCACTTGGGTGCCAAAGCCATTGTCGCCATGACCGAATCGGGCTCGACCGCCTTGTGGATGAGCCGTCACCGGGTTCACATCCCGATTTACGCTTTGACCACCAAACTGACTTCGCAACGCAAGATGGCGCTGTACCGCAATGTGCGCCCCTTGTTGATGGACACCAGCGCCGACCGCGACACGGCGCTGGCCGAAGCCGAAGCGCACCTGAAAAAGCGCAGCATCGTGGGCACAGGCGATGTGTACGCCATCACCTGTGGCGAGCCTATGGGTTCGCCCGGCGGCACCAATATGCTGAAGATTTGCAAGGTCGCTTGAGGGGAGTTCGCCCTGGCGGGAGGGGCGGGTTCAGACTTGTGTCAGGCCGAAACCTATAAAATCAGGGTCAGTTACGAGCCGGTTACAGCCCGGCAATCCTGAATCTTCAACTTCCCGGGAAATCACCACCATGGCACTCGTTTCAATGCGCGAGCTGCTGGACCATGCCGCCGTCAACGGCTACGGCATTCCAGCCTTCAACGTCAACAACCTGGAGCAAGTCCAGGCCATCATGTCTGCGGCGGACGAGGTGGGTGCACCGGTCATCCTGCAGGCC